>CADBAP010000061.1 GCA_902792685.1 uncultured Prevotellaceae bacterium | reverse complement strand
ACCGCTATCGAGGTGGACGGTGTCTTCGATGACTGTCAGGCACTCGTCAAGAATGCATTCATGGACAAAGAGCTGAACGAACACATGCGTCTGACTTCTGCCAACAGCATCAACGTTGCCCGCTTCCTGCCACAAGCATTCTATTACTTCAATGCCTATGCTCGCATGAAGGAAATAGTCAATCGGCAATCGGCAAATGGCGAAATCGTGATGTGTGTCCCTTCCGGCAACTTTGGAAATATCTGTGCGGCACTCTTTGGACATGCGATGGGACTTCCCGTTAAACGATTCATTGCTGCCAACAATGCCAACGACATCTTCTACAACTATCTGAAGACGGGCAAATACGAACCGAAGCCCACCAAACAGACGCTTGCCAACGCAATGGATGTGGGCGATCCGAGCAATTTTGCACGAATCATCGACTTATACACCAGAGAAGACTTGCGCAACGATAGCAACAAGGAGAATTCTACACATGAAGTCATCACCAGTCTCATCAGCGGAGCCACCTATTCTGATGAGCAGATCAAGGAAACGATGCGTGCCTGTTATCAGCAAACCGGTTATATCCTCGACCCACATGGAGCTTGCGGTTATCAGGCGCTGAAAGACAATCTGCAGCCTGGCGAGATCGGCATCTTCTGCGAAACGGCTCACCCTGCTAAGTTCAAAGAGAAGGTTGACGCGATTGATCACATCGATGTGGAAATCCCAGAACGGCTTGCAGCCTTCATGAAAGGAACAAAACAGAACATTGAAATGTCGAAAGACTTTGCCGACTTCAAGGCATACTTGATGAGGGAATAAGACCCCACCCCTTCCCTCCCAAAGGGAGGGCGAAGAAAAGAACAAAGGAGCAAGGATAGTTTCTCCTCTTTACAATAAAAAGCAGGAACCGCCAATACAGCGATTCCTGTTTTTTGTGCTCTTACTCAGCATCCTGCTGACGGCACTCGTTTTTCATGATACGACTACTTTATTTCCTTGAAGATATTATTGGATGAATATCTTTTTGCCGTCAACAATATACAGACCCTTTGTCGGATTCGATACACGCTGCCCTTGCAGGTTATAGATGACGCGCTTACCCGTCAGCGTATTCGTCTGTACACCGTCGATAGCCGTAGTCTGAGCCATTTTCACCTTGAAGCCCTTGATGCGTGCATGCTTACCTGAAGCCAGTCCGATGGTTACGGATGAAGCCTTACCTGTCCACTTTCCGTCAACCAGCGGCTCGGCTGTCGTCACGACAGAACCCATTGCTTTTGTGCCATTACTCTCCTTGACGGAAAGAACCTCCAAATTGTTGCTTGGTGTATTGCTGTCGAAGATAAACTCCAGTTCCGAGAGACTACCTTGTGCGACGCTGATGGTCAGCTTGTTGCCTGGATAAAGTCTGATCTGCGCAGCGTCACAATAGCGGTTTGAGCCATCACCTATCGCATAGACTACCGTGATGCCATTCTGCGTTCCCATGAGATCTTCGGATACTTTTGATGCTATTGGGCCTGCATAACTGGTCTCGAAGAGTCCGTCGTTGACAGAAATCTCACCATCAGCAGCCTGCGGTACTTCTGGCTCGTCTTCATCTTCATCCACAGTCTTGATATAGTAGGTAGCTGATGCTTGATAACTGGCGACACCATCCTTCACTGCAATAGCCTTGATGGTCGTCGTTTCGGTTATCTTTATAGCACCCTCATAAACGGTGCTGTTCGTTGTTGCATCGCTTCCGTTGGTCGTGTAATAAATCGTAGCATCGGGTGTTGCAGTCGTCAACGTTACCTCCACCTCATTATAATAAGAACCGGCATCGGGTGAGAACACGGGCATCGCAATCGTTGGCACAACGGATCCGCCACTATTCTCATAGTTGTCATAACTGAAACTCTTTTCTGTCTTGTCGCCCCATATATAGTCTTCCAAACCAGGATAGTCAACAAACGGGTTACGGTTGTTCTGCACCTCATAGACAGCATTATTACGCGCTACCTCACGTTCGTCAACGGGGTCTTGTTTCGACCAGCGCATGAGCATGTCGAGTGTCCACTTCGTAAAACCGTTATAGCTGGAAGAGAATACTTCGTGCCCCCATCCGCTGGCTTGCGACTCATAGCAGGTAACCATATAGAAATAGATACGAGCCATATCACCCTTGATTTCATCATTCGGTTCAAACACCGTACCATTATAACCGGCTGTCTTACAAGACCCTAACTTCGAATAACCCTGATTCGACTGATAGGTCACATTGTTCACCTCACCGAACGGATAGTTTGAACGGCGGTTGTTCACATAGCCGTCTGTCGGCACCACATGCACCACGTCGCTCTTGATGACACCACTGCCAAACCAACTCTGTGGCACAGAGTGTTCGCGGTTGTAGCAGTCACCTTCCTTCTTGTAGCTGCTATGATCGGTGAAAAAATAATTCGTGGTACAGGAATACCAGTCGCGCACCTTTCCGTCTGCACGTTTGTCGGTCTTCTCATAGGCTTTAAACAGTCCGTCATAACCTACATTCGTATGGGGATTGATAATCTTTCCTAATTTGGTTTTCAAGTTCTTGCCAGTCAGTCCGTTTGCGTCTTTATAATACACACCCGAATTGTTTGGACCTTGCGCCCATGCATTGCCAAATGCAAACAGCATAGCTGCGCATAAAAAGAAATGTTTTGTTTTCATGTAGATAGATATCATTAGTTATTAGTTATCAATTATTAGTTCTTCTCTAATAGGGGCTGCAAAATTAAATTATCTATTTGTAACTACCAAATAAAAATACAACAAATATTCACAAAAAGAATTGTTTGCGCACACAACAATTGTCATACCCCAGCAACAAACGCTTTCCTCTTTCAGATTACAAAAGGATTGCTTTCAGATAATAAAACAATTTGTTTTATAAAGTAATTCAATTTGAATAACAAAGTAAATTAAATTAAATAACAATGTAATTCAAATTAAATAATTTTTCGATAGGGCAATAATCATTCGACAAAAGCGTTGTATAAAAGAAACGAATAACAATCACCACTAAAAAGAAAGAGCTATGGCCATACACGTCAGATTGTTCAAGAACAACGTAAAAAGCGGAAAATCATTCGGAAAATGGTTTGGAAGAACCACCAGTATGCAAGAGATTCACACCAGCCAACTGGCTGAAATCATCGAAAGGCGATGCTCCTTCACACGCGGCGACGTAGAAGGAATCATCATCGAACTGGTCGAAGTCATGCGCGAACAGTTGCAATCAGGCAACACCGTCGTACTCGACAAATTCGGACGCTTCCGTCTGACCGTTGAGACAGAAGGCGTTGAGCATCCCAAGGACTTCAACCTCAAACAGCATATCAAGCGCATCAGATGTTCCTTCCTACCCTATCGACGTCGCAACTCCACCGAACACATTCTGGAAGAAATCTTCTCAACAGGAACCCTGGTAGAAATGCTCGACGAATACGAGTCGCCCAAATCCCGAAGGTAGGCTGCACCTTAACAATAAAATAAATTAGCATTTATTTTGTATTGTCTTCGGTTTGCACTACCTTTGAGACTTCGTCTCGAAAGGCTACGGGTAGGCGAACGAAGTTCGGGAATGGGTACTCTCGTTCGGAAAATCCCAAATAAATTTGGTTTTTCGCTCACTTAATCGTACCTTTGCAATTGCAATGGGTTCACTATTGGCGTGATTAAAAAGGGAATCGGGTGAGAATCCTGAACTGTCCCGCAGCTGTAAGCCGCCCATTATGGCAACAAACAATAAACCACTGGAGAACGTTCTGGGAAGGTAGTTTGTTGAACTGGGTGGCAAAGTCAGAAGACCTGCCTGTTGTGCCTGATGGTTTGCCATCAGACCTTCTGGTGTTGCGAGTGACGACAACAGGAGAAACAGCATGAAGAAATTGTAAGGTACGAACGATGTTTCGTTCCAAAGAAAACAAAGCGAGAAGAATGAAGTACATTCTCATGGGATTATTGTGTCTGTTGCCTTTCAGGGTGTGGACACAAGAACGCGGAGACACTATCGCTGGCAAGACACACCGTATTGCCGGTGTCGATGTGACGTCTGTCCACGAAACCAACAAGGTGAGCACAACGGCACCTGTACAGATTATCGGCTCAGAACAGATGCTCAAACTGGGCATGCTCAATATGTCGGATGCGCTGAAGAATATGGCTGGCATCACCGTTCGCGACTACGGAGGAGCTGGCGGCATGAAAACCGTTTCCGTTCGCGGCATCGGAGCACGCCATACGGCTGTCACCTATGACGGAATCGCCTTGAGCGACTGTCAGACGGGAGAAATCGACTTGTCGCGCTATTCGTTGAACGATGTCAGACAGCTGTCGCTGACCATTGGCGACGGCGACAACATCTTCCAGCCTGCACGCAACATCGCTGCGGCTGCTACGCTCGACATACAAATCAGGAACGAAGGCGACGACCATCCTGACGATGCCCCACCCTATTCCCTTGCGGCCCGTCTGACGATGGGCTCATGGGGCTTGACGAATCCGTCGTTCTATTACGGACAACGCATCGGCAAACGTTTCTCGTTGTCGGCTATCGGGGAATACACCTATGCCGAAAACGACTACCCTTTCACCTTAAAGAATATCAGTCTCATCACTCGCGAACGCCGTACCAACAGTCGTATGAGTGCTGGACACGGGGAAATCAATGCACGATGGACGATTCATCCGCAACACCTGCTGACAGGAAAAATATACTATTACGACAACAAGCACCAACTGCCTGGCATTGTCCATTACTACACACACGACAACGACGAAACCCTGCATGAACGGAATGCTTTTGCACAGATACACTATCAGGGACAACTCTCCCACCAATGGCAGCTGATGGCAAACGGGAAATTCAATTGGGCAGAGTCGAAATACCACAACGGACAGTTTACTGGCAGCATTACCGATACACGCTATCTGCAAAACGAATCCTACGGTTCGCTGGCAGCACTATACCAGCCGCACCCCTCATGGTCATTCGCCTACGCTGCCGACTACATCTTCAACAAGTTCCACAATCAGGCAGCAGCTCTGTCAGGCCCCAACCGGCATGGATTCCTGCAGGCGCTGTCGGCAAAATACACCCTTCCGCGCCTGTCGGTCATCGTCAGAGGCCTGGCATCCGTCTATGTCGATCACAGCGCCGGCCGTAAGCAGAGCAGCAACACCCACCGCCTGTCGCCATCCGTCAGCGCCTCCTATCAACTGTTTCGCAACCACGATGTGTTTGTCAGACTGATGTGGAAAGATGTCTTCCGCATGCCAACCTTCAACGAGCTGTACTATTACCATATCGGCACCAACGACCTGAAGCCGGAGAAAAGTCAGCAATGGAACTTAGGTATCACGTGGAAAAGCCGCCAGTACCGCTATTGGCAGGCAACGGCAACATTAGACGGATACATCAACCGCGTCACAGACAAGCTGGTAGCGATTCCTTTCAACATGTTTGTGTGGCGCATGATGAACCTGGCGAAAGCAAAAACGACGGGCATCGACGCAACCGTACAGTTCAGATGGAACATCGCCAAAGCGCACGCCATAGAGATGACCAGCAACTATAGCCTGCAAAAGGCTGAGAACCGTTCGAATCCCAACTCGGAATACTACAAAAACCAGATTGCCTATACGCCGGAGCATACGTGGAGCGCCAGCATGGGATGGGAGAACCCTTGGGTGAATATCTCCCTGTCGGCACACGGGATGAGTGAACGATGGACGACCAACGAACATGCCGACGGAACACGGATGGGAGGCTTTACGGAACTGAACGTCAACCTGTGGCGAAGCATCAGATGGAACCGCACGCTCATCACCCTTCGCGGCAGCATCCTGAACCTTTTTGACAAGCAATACGACATCGTGGCCCACTATCCGATGCCAGGACGTTCGTGGAGGCTGACAGCTGAAGTAAATCTATAACATATAACTTTATTCACATCAAACAAAAAAAACAATGAAATTTAAAAGTCTATTTCTTTCTGCGCTATGCGCAATGACCGTTATCGGCGGTTTCACCTCCTGTACCGATGACGACGACAGTCCCGTATTCATTGACGTCACCGTTGCCGACGGCGTATTCGTGTTGAACGAAGGCAGTTACTTTTCTGGCATCAACGGCACCCTCGACTATCTCGACTACAAGACGGCTACGATGAGCAACAACATTCTTGCCGACATCTACAACCTGGGTGGCACACCCAACAACGCCATCATCGTTGGCGACGTGATGTATATCGCCTGCTCAGACGAAAACCGCGTGGCTGTCATCGATGCCAAGAACCTGATTGCTGCCAAACAGATGATCACCATCACCGCTCCCCGCGAACTGGCCACCGACGGCTCCTATCTCTACGTCACCTCCCAGGCAGGATGTGTGATCAAGGTTGACCTGACCACCAACCTCATCGTCGAGACAACACCTGTCATCGGCGACCGTCTGGAAGGCATCGCCTACAGAGACGGCTACCTCTATGTATGCAACTCCTGCAAGGAGATTCCCGATCCCGATTCAGGCTATAGCTCATGGGAATACCACACCAACCTCATCAAGCTGAATGCAGAGACGCTCGCGAAGGTCAGCGACATCACCGTTGCCGCCAACCCGAACCAGATTGTGAGCGACGGTCAATACCTTTATCTGGCATCATGGGGCGATTATAACCAAACACCAGCCACCGTACAACAGATTGACGAGAACGATGAAGTATCCGTTATCGGCACTGGTCAGAAGATTGCCTACGACGACAACAAGCTCTACATCGTCAATACCGAGTACGATGAATACTGGAACGAAGTGCACACCTACAAGGTGCTCGACCTGAAGACCAACCTGACCACCGATTTCTGGGGCGACACATCCCTGATTTTCAGTCCAGGTACCATCGGTGTCGATCCAGTCACCCACGATGTGTTCATCACCTCTTATAATAAAGACGACTACGGCTATGCCAGCTATACCACCAACGGTTATATGATTGTCTATAGCAATACCAACAAGTACTTCAGCAATGCCACCACGAAGTACACAACAGGCGTTGGTCCTTGCACCTTAGTCTTCTACAATCACTCCGAGCCGGTGAAGAAATAGTTGAGAATTGAAGGTTGAGAGTTTAAAGTGTCTCTCAACCTTCAATCTGTTAATAAAACTAAAAATCAACGCTTATTTGGTTGATGTTTAAAAAATAAACATTATTTTTGCGATAGTTTGTTTAAAATTTAAACATTAAAACCGAATGGACATAACTTCTGAACTAGATATCATCACCCGTATGCGGGGAGAAGTGATGAGCCGTCAAGAACTGACTGGCGAAAATCTTTTTCTTGCTTGGGGCTACCCTACAGCCTTCTTTCTGTTGGTAGAGTTCGCAGCACTGATGCTGTGGAACCAAGACTGGTGCGCCTGGCTGTGGGCAGGAATCCCGCTGGTAGGTGCTCCGTTGATGATTCATTTCCTTCGGAAAGACTACGACCGCACCCATAGCCGCACCCACGACCAGAAAACCATTTTGGTGATGTGGATATTCGTGGGTGTTGCCTGCTGTATCGGCGGCTTTGTGATGGGTGTCACCGGCGTTTTCCAACAAGCCTTCTTCGCAATGCTCAGTCTGCTATGCGGTTTAGGCTGCTTTATGACGGGCATCATCCTGCACTTCCGTCCGAAGACCGTCTGCGGCATCATCGCCTCGCTACTCTCAGCCGTTCCTCTCTTCTTTCAGGGCGAACTATGGCCTTGGCAGTTGCTCGTCACCGCCCTCCTCATTATTATTGCTCTCATCATCCCCGGCCATCTGTTTCGTCGCTTTGTAAGGAAGACCCACCCCCATCCCCTCCCTGTAATGGAGGGGAGTAGATAGGTCTGACTGTTAGAAATCATCACGCACCCCTATATACTCTTTCCCCTTTAGGGGAGAGCAGGGAGAGGGGTCTTAATATATGAATTATGAATTGTTTTAAGTTTGCCGTTATCAATCCCCTACTCCACAGTGAGCTACGACTGAAAATCATGGTGGCGTTAGACTCGCTAGAGAGTGCCGATTTCATGTACCTGTATCAGATTACCGATTCTACGCGCGGCAATCTGAGTACGCAGATTACGACCCTGAAGGATGCGGGCTATATTGATGTGTCAAAGTCGGGCAGTACGGGACGGTTCTCCCGCACCGTCTGTCGTATCACCAATCGGGGTCGTGAAGCCTTAAAAGCCTACGAAGAAGGTTTGCGCCGTCTGTTCAGCGAGCAAGTGCCTCAACAAGACGAATCCACAACAATGACGGGATAATGTGGTCCCCTCCAACTAGCAAAATCCTAAATATCTAAATATCTAAACACTTAAATTATCAACCTAAATCACTACGCTTATGAAAGCAAGACGAACTATTCTTACTTTGCTCATTGCCTTCGTTTCCACGATGGCGTGGGCGCAAGAGACCGCCGAGGCAAAGATTATCGTTTGGCAAAAGGGTGGCAACAAGACGGAAGTGTTGTTCAATCAAATGCCAGAGTTCCTGTATGCCGACGGCAATGTTTCTGTTCAGAACGGAGGCACCACCCTCTCGTGGCCGCTCGCCACATTGGACAAATTCACCTTCGAGGACGTAGAGAAATCTGTTCCTACTGTTCCTACTGACGTGAAGGACGTGCCCGAACCCAAGCTCGACATCACAAGAGGATGTGCAGTCTATGACCTCAGCGGAAAGCTCATCAAAGCGAAAATCCGCTCACTCTCAGAACTCCCCAAGGGGACGTATATCATCAAGGACGGAAGTGTAACGACTAAAGTGATGAAGCGATGAAAAAACAAAAATTATTCCTACTGGCCTTGTTCACAATAATCTGGCCGGCATTGTCAATTCTCAATTGTCAATTTTCAATTCTGAAAGCTCAGACCTTCGTCGTTGTTGATAAGAACGGAAACAAAGTTTCCTACGACGTGAGCAAAGTTGAAAAGGTCACCTTCCAGGAAGACCCTCCAGGCTTTACGGTCTTTGAGGTGAAAGAGGAACCGGTAAAACCCGACGATCCTGGTCAGCAGCCTGGTGGTGAAGATCCAGGTCAAGACCCAGGTGGTAATCCTACTGTGCCTGTGATTGAGCAGACTACCTTCGTCTTCGAAGAAGTGGCCAGTTTTTCTGGCGACCCCGACTTTCTCTTCTCCCATCCCGATACCGTCTATGTCGGTGGTGAGACGGAATCCTTCAGGTTCCAGTTGAGAAGCAACGTTGACTATCGTTATAAGACCAGTGACACCTGGCTCAATTACTCAGGTGTTGTGGAAGATACAGACTCCCTGCAGTTCCAGGCAGGCATGAACCCCATGACGACGCAGCGTATCGGGTATATTGCATTTGAAAGCAAGGATGAAAGTCTGCGTGACACACTATGGGTTGTACAGGCAGGAAAATACGACTCGCGTTATATCGATATCGACTGGACAACAACATCGCTCGACAGCTTCAACGAAGAAAGCGGTGAGGCGAAACTTACATTCAACGGCGATGTGCCAGTGATGGGTAACTACGATGTGGTGCTGTTGCCAAAGGACGGTGACTACAGCATCCGACTGATTAATGATGTGAAACAGGCTGAGGGCAGCAAAACCGTAACCCTCAGTACTCGTGAAGGCAAGATGGGTAACTTGTTCAAAAACACAAGATTTACCCTCGCCACTGAGGGCGATGCACAAGCGGCTCCCAAACGTGCCCCATCTACGGCCTACGATGATGCCCCTGTCTATTTGCCGACGAAAGTGGAAATCTTCACAGGCGACGAGTATGTTGAAATCTACAATGCAGCCAAGACCGGTCTCCGTAAAGCTCCACAAGGTTTTGAGAATGAGTTTTTCAATTGGGAGTACAATCAAGACGGTGCTGTGCTTTGGGAAAGCGGCATGCAGTCGCTCTCATGGGACAAGCTCAACTTCAATCTTGGATTAAAAGGAAAATTCTCCTTCGACTTCGGTGATATTCCTTGGGAAGATGTTCGCATGGGTGACCTGCAGCATTTGAAGATAGCCCTTGAGGGTGGCTTCGACATGGAGATGGTTTTGAAGTATCTCGTTTCCAGTGAAGTAGAATGGAAAAAGGAATGGACGCTGAAGGAGGATGTTTTCAAGGCTAAGTACACCTTCATGGTTGGTACTGTTCCTGTCTATATCTCTGTGGGCGCCGACCTCATGGCAGAAGTCAGTCTTGGTGCATCTGGCGAGGCCAGCATTACGTCGGGCATCAAGGCTTCTAATACTGTGACTTACGGTGTGGAGTGGGACGCCAAGGATAACACTGTCTCGAAGATATCAGAGTGCGAGAAAAATCTGGAGTTGGTAGGTCCCGACGTGGACATCAAGGCACATGCTGAGGCTCGTGCTACTTGCTATCCTAAAATAGAAATAGGTATCTACAAGGTGCTTTGTCCAACCATCAGTCCGCAGCCGTACCTCAAGGCTGAGGCCGACGGGCGTCTTGTTGACAACCAGTACGTGGCTTGGAACGCTGGCGTCAGCACAGGTGTTGACCTCGGACTGGGCCTCTCACTCGACCTCTTCTTCTGGGAATGGGAACTGGCAGACATTGATCCGATTAACGTATTCGACCTGCCGCTCGTCAGCCTGCCTGATGAGATGGAGCTGCTGAACGAACCAGAGGAAGAAGTGCTCATCAACGGCAAGCGCGAGGTGAAATACCACGTCACCAACAAGATCAACTTCCTGGGCCTGACCTACAACGCTCCTGGTGTACTCGTTCACTTCGATGCGGAAGGCGGAGAACTGGAAGATGAGTATGGATATACCGACAAGGACGGTAATGTAAGCGCATTCTTCACGCTGAATGACTTGGAAGGCGGCAAGGTGAAGGCAGAAGTAGTGTTGGGTGCCGAGCCTGAAGAGCAAGAGGAAGGTACGGCTGTTGATGAAGAAGATGGTATCAAGGCTGACGACTGGAATGCGATAGCTATCGACCATCGTCTGACACCATCGCCTGCTTCTCAGGATATCGAGAAGGGTACAACGGCTGCCATCATCTATAAGTTGGAACGCTACAACTCGAAGACGGGCGAATGGACAGGCTTTGGCGGACAGACCATACAGTTTGAAGCTACAGGTGGTACAGTAGCTCCTACATCGGCCGTCACGGCACAAGACGGTACCGTATCCGTCACCTTCACCCCTGAGGATGAGGCTACTGAAGGCAAAGTCACCGGCTCTACTTCTGGCAAAGATCCTGACCCGTGGGGAAAGGTCAGCTCTGCTACTATCAAAATCAAAGAAGAAGGTGGTGGAGATGATATTGTCATCGTTGACGAGGGCCTGAAGAAAGCCCTCAAGCAGAAGGAGAATGTCTATGTCGTTGAGAACAAGAAGACCGGTGAGAGCCAGGAACGCAGCTATGTGACGGAGTGGTCGGAA
>CADBAP010000060.1 GCA_902792685.1 uncultured Prevotellaceae bacterium | reverse complement strand
GGCTCGGCAAACAAGGTGCATGCCAGTTTGAACTTTCTCAGTTCACCACTCGACAGCAGGATGATGTATTTATCCAGCAGGTGCTCCATGTCGAACAGTTGGTAGATGCGCTGTTGCATGGCGCGCCGTTCGGGTGTGTCGGCACCAGCCATGCGGTAAGCCTCTTCCAGTTTGGCACCCGCCGTAGGTGTTTCGTGATCTATCTCCATCTGGTTCCAGCGTTGCTGCAGGAAATAGGTGCGGTCGTTGTCACCTCCATAGGTATCGCGGAAGGTGATGTATTTGATATTGTCAGAGATAAGGTCGCTGCTGCTGTCAGGGAAATGGTACTGCGCCAAATCAGGAAGGAGCGGGTGGTTGCCTACAAGGATATCCACAAACATCGACTTGCCGGCACCATTGGCACCCACAATAGCCAGATGCTCACGCTCCTGAAGCGTGAAATCGACAGGTTCCGCCATATTCCATTGCGGATTCCTCGTCCGACCTTGATCTATTCTTATTATATTCACTTCTTAGTCGTTTGGGAGATTAGTTGTTTAGGGAAGTTTCTTGCCGAAGGCTTTCCCCCCTCCCTTTGGGAGGGGCTGGGGTGTGGTCTTCTTATTGATATAATCTTTCCAACTCCGGTAGTGGTGCTCCACTTCGGGCTTGCCCAGTTGCATGAAATGACAGTAGGCAGCGCCGACGGCATCGGTGGCATCCATGAATTTAGGCATATCGGCCTCGTTGATTTTCAGCAGACGCTGCAGCATACCGGCTACCTGTTCCTTCGAAGCAGAGCCGTTGCCTGTGATTGCCATCTTGATTTTCAGAGGCGCATATTCATGGATGGGTACATCGTGGTGAATGGCGGCGGCGATGGCAACACCCTGTGCACGACCCAGTTTCAGCATCGACTGCACATTCTTGCCGAAGAAAGGTGCTTCGATAGCCATCTCGTCGGGCAGGAACTCGTCGATGATTCCCGTCACGCGCTCGAAGATACGTCCCAGGCGGAGGTACGGGTCTTTCTCGCGACGCATGTCGATGACACCCATCACGACCAGCTCCGCCTTGTTGCCTGTTGCCCGTATCACCCCATAACCCATCACGTTGGTTCCTGGGTCAATACCTAATATAATTTTCTCTGCCTTATTCTTCATTCCATTCTTCTTACTTCTCCCTCCCTTTGGGGAAGGCCACGGGGGGGCGACCTTCGGTCGGGATGGGGCAGGGGTGGGGTCCCTTACCTATCCATATACGGATTATGCGCCAACTCATTGCCGATGGTCGTCTCAGGACCGTGTCCTGAATAGACGATGGTTTCATCGGGCAACTGTGCCAGCTGTCTGAGACTCTGTATAATCTGCATCATGCTGCCGCCGTCGAGGTCGGTGCGTCCGATAGAGCCTCTGAACAGCGTGTCGCCGGCAAAGAGTACATGCTCCTTGGCGCAGTAGAAGCATACCGAGCCGCGCGAGTGTCCGGGTGTCTCGATGATGTCCAGCTGCGTGTTGCCGAAACGGATAACCTCATTCTCTTCAAACACATGTCCCACAGGAGGGTAGTCGCCTTCTAAGCGCATACCGAACATATCGGCTGCCTGTTCAGGCAGGGTCTCCATAAATTTTTTGTCGGCTTCCGCCACACAAGGTTTCAGTCCGAACTCCTTGTCGATGGTGTCGATGCCGAAGTGATGATCCAGATGGCCGTGCGTTGCCAACAGGTATTTCGGTTTCAGCTCGTTGTCGCGGATATATTCCACGATGGCCTGTCGCTCTTCTGGATAATAGGCGCCGCAGTCGATGATGACGCACTCCTTCGTCTCGTCGTGCATCACATAGCAGTTTTCCTGCAGCATATTACATATAAATCGTTTGATCATTTTTATAAGTTTACAAGTTTACAGGTTCACAGGTTCACAAGTTCTATTCTCGCTCCCTCGCTCCCTTCGTTCCCTCGCTCCTTTAACAAGGTACGTATATTACATATTTCTCTTTAAACCATTCTTCCTTGAACCATTGGCTGATGTCCGACACCTCAACGTTCTTGCGGTAGGGATGAATCTCGCTGTCAATGTTGCCGCCCTTCAGCACGAACACACCGTTCATCATGGCGTTCTGCTGCTTGCTGGAGATGTTCTTGCGCACGATTTTCATGAGGTCGGGTAGGGGCATCACGGCGCGACTGATGACGAAGTCGTACTTGCCTTTCTCCTCCTCGCCGCGACGATGCTCAGCCACCACGTTCTTCAGTCCGATAGCCTGCGCCACTTCTGTGGCCACACGAATCTTCTTGCCCGTTCCGTCGATGAGTTTGAACTGCACCTCCGGAAACAGTATCGCCATCGGGATACCTGGAAAACCACCGCCCGTACCGAAGTCCAGCACCTTTGTGCCAGCCTTGAAACGCAGCGCCTTTGCCAACGCCAACGAGTGCAACACGTGGTGCTCATACAGGTTGTCGATGTCTTTGCGCGAAATCACGTTGATTTTCGCATTCCAGTCCCGATACAATGCGTCGAGCATCGCAAACTGTCGCTCTTGCTCGTCCGTCAATTCCGGAAAATATTTCTTAATCAATTCCATTATGGTCAATGCTTAATGCTTAATGCTTAATTCTGAATCCCCAATTCTCACGGTGACTTTGATTTCTCCCAAGGTGTGCGAGGCAATCTCATCAGCCTGATAGATGAACTGGATGGCGCCGTCGCCCAAGATGAAGTTGTCGGGCAGATACGGTTCGATGCCGATGAACAGTCCTTTGCTGCGCAAGCCCTCGATGTCGTCCACCTGAAAGTCCTCTGCCAACTGCTCCACCACATCTTCCAGCAGCGTCTTGTCGTAGCCAGGGATCAGGATGTCGCTGATAGACAGGATGCGCCCGTCTTTCTCGCTGATGTTCCTCACCACCGTCTGGTCGATGGGGTAGAGGCCGCCTTCAAACGTGTGTACCTTTGCGATATAGGCCAGCACGCCCTCACGATAGCGGCGCACATCCGTGCTGACGCGATACTCCCAATTCAGTTCCTCGTTGTTCGGCTCCTGGTCAAGTATCAGCCGCCCGTCCCGCTGGTAGTCCTCCACATACTGTTTGAGGAAGATGTGTAAAACCCGATCAATGGAGTTTGTTTTCGGCAAGTAAGCAGTCTCCACATTAAGGGGTAGGATAGAGGAAAGAAGAGAGAACATAGCCTCCCCCTTGGGGAGGTTGGTGGGGGGCTTCATAGCCTCCCCCTTGGGGAGGTTGGTGGGGGGCTTGAATTCAATATGCACCTTGCACGTCGGACTGTTCGGCCTGTTTGTCAGTGTAGCCGTTGTATCCACCGCGATGCTGTCCGTCTCAACGGGTTCACCTTCGCCAATATCTGCTTTGCCGCACGAACATATTATCATCGTCAGCACCATCATCGTTGCAAGGCCCAGGAGAGTTGTCTTCTTTCGTGATTTCATTCTTATTCTCGAATTATTTGCATCCTTCACCCTACCTTCGGTAGTTATCTGCCGCCGCCTCCGCCGCCTCCTGAGAAGCCGCCTCCGCCGCCACTCGACGAGAAGCTGGAGAAGCCTGATGACGATCTCGACCTGTCGGCAGCACGCTGGATGGCACTTGTCGAAGACATATAGATAGACGAGCTGAACGAATATACGATATTGCTTTCTTGCGCAACATCGAGACTCTGTATCAGCTTCGACATTTTCAGGTAGTCTGGACAGATTTTCCCCATCTCAGCCCGCACCTTGTCAGCAATACCGAAGAATGCGGCATAGACCAGATACTGGTCCCAGAGTGCCACTTCCATCATCCTGCGTTCGCCGATGAGCGAGAAGTCTTCGAGGAACGCCTTCAATCCATACAGGTCGGCAGCGTTCTGCTCGATATACTGTTTGTTTTTCTTCGTCTCAAGGGCATTGACAAAGTTCTTGAGTTCAGACAGGTTGCCTTTCTGCTTACACCATTTCGCAAACTCGTCGGGCTGTAGAATCAGGTCGTCACCAGCAGCCAGCGTCAGCAGCTTCAGCGCATGGTAGCACAAGCGGTCGTCGCCTGGTGGAACGGCAGGAATAGACTGTATGGGGTTCACGATACGGATCATGTCGCGATCCTTTCGCTTGTATTTTTCCCTGACGATGGTAATGTCGCCTTTCGACATCAGTCTCAGCAGCAGCGCTCCAATCAGGTTTTCTTTGCTGATGCCACTGACGTAGCTCAGGTCGTCAATCACCATCTTGTTTTTCACCAACGTCCAGTCTGTCTTGATGTCGCGATAGTAGTAGCCTTTGACGATGCCGAGTTTCTTGCGGCGGTTATACTTACGCAGCGGAGCAAGACTGACAACCCACCAAAGTCCTACCAGCAGCAAGCCGATAAGCCAGAAGGCAAAATCCACCACCAGGTCGGTACAGAAATACAGGATGGCACCGCCAATCAGCACGCCAATCAGTCCTGCCCAGTCCCAGAAGCCCCAGTCCTCCAAGCTGTCGTCGTTGTCGGTATAGTCGCTGCCGTCGAGGGCGCGCTGTTTTTTGTCGGCCCAAGGCTCGCCCCCCTCGGTGTCTGGTGCAAACATACCCTTGTCCATCTCCAGCATGATAATCATGCGCTTGCCGTTGCCGATGGTCTCATTGGGCTTCGCCACGATGCTGTTGCCTTCAAACTCGATGCGACCCTCATAGCCGAACGCCCAGCGGCGCGTGTTGGCTTCCGACAGCAGGATACCGTCGTCGCCCATGATGGTTACGCTGGCGTTCTCAATCCTGCAGTCCATATCCACGAAACAGTGGTTGAAACCGTCGCAGGTATCGTAGCTTTTAACCAGATGTCTCAGGTCATAGCGCACCACGTATTCGTGCTCGCCGTAGTCGCCGAACCCCCAGCACACTTCCTGCCCGTTGTTGTTCAGTCCGCATTTGCCGGCCTTGTCCTCACGGTCAGCATCAACGTCCCATTCGTCAAGTGTCTCAAACCTTACCAGTCCTTCCTGGTCAGGCACATAGCCCTCTACGGTCAGATTTTCGATGACCATCCCTTTCAGCCCTTTATGGGCAACATACCACTCGGTCTTTGCATCAGAGTCGTCGAGGTCTATCAGCCATCGCTCTTCGATAGATGCCGTACCGTCACGATGCAGACGCGCCGTGATGTTGAGCTGTTTCACAGTACTTGCCAGTCCCTCCGCAATAGAGAGACTGGCAAGGAAACATACGATTAGAACAATCCTATTTCTTAAATGCTTCATCAAGTTCTGGATAAGCCTTCTTGCGGGCTTCGTCAACAGTTAGATAATCCTTTTCCGTGAAATGCAACATCGATGCTACGATGCTCGAAGGCCATTGACGCACCATGCGGTTCATCTTCGTTGCCGAGTCGTTGTAGATCATACGCGACAGCCTTACCTTCTCCTCATACTCCTTCTGGCCCTGCTGAGCCTCACGGTACAGGTCGCTCGCCTTCAGGTCAGGATATTGCTCTACAACAACGTTCAGCCTACTCATCACCTGTCCCAGCAGGTCAGCCTTCTCGTTCATACTGGCCACGTTGCCGCCGCCAGCGTTGCCGCCACGTGCCTCAATCGTCTTGATAATGGTTTCCGACTCATGCGCCGCATACTTCGCAGCCGTCTTTGCTAAGGCAATTACGGCGTCGAAACGCGAGTTCAGCTGCACCTCAATCTGGCTCAGTGCATTCTTGCACATCTCGTCGAGGTTCACCAGCGTACGTTGTGTTGAAATGAAGTATAGTATCACAAGGACTACTATTGCTCCGATAATTCCTAATGCAATCATGTTCTTTTTATTTTATTTGACATGCAAAAATACACATTTATTTTCAAATGAGAAAGATTACACAAACACCACCCCTCCTTTTGTGTGATTTTTAGTTTTCATTAACGTTATCGATTCATCCAAGTTATCATCCTCGCGTCTATTTAACGAAAAACAAGGAGCGGTTCTTTCTGAATCGCTCCTGTTTTATTTCTGCGTATTGACTATCGTCTTAAACTCCTTGAACTTCTTGAACTCCTTGAACTCCTTGAACTTCTTGAACTCCTTGAACTCCTTGAACTTCTTGAACTTCTTGAACTCCTTAAACTTCTTGAACTTCTTGAACTCCTTGAACCGTAGGTCTAAGGATGTTCCTCAATATACTTGTCCACTTCGCTTTCCTTGTAATGGCAGGGCATGATCTGCTGGTTTTTCAAATAGAGGCCCCACACACGTTGACCTTCATCTGCACCATAATTATATACCTTGTAGTACATCTGATTCGGACCTGTTGTGTCCTGATGATAGACCGACTCATACTCGATTGGTACGACCACCTCCTGTTTCATGTTGACAATGCCTTCTTTCCCGTTCTTGCCACGCACAGAGACATTCATCCATTTATCTACGCTATAGATGTGCTTATAGATGCCGGGAGGGATGTTGCACACATTGTAGAGCACATCATACAGCCCTTCTGTCGTCTCGCCATTGATTGTTTTCTCCCCCTTAATCGCATAATAGCCATTGTTCATAGGTATTTCTACGAGTCCTATCCAGTCGAACTGATGGGCGAGCAGTTTTTTTCCATAGATGTCATAGACACCAATCTTCTCCGTCTGGAAATCGCGCATGAACAAGAAACAGTTGGGTGCTCCCTTGTCAAAATACGTCAGACCAAAGAACTTACCGAAGAGGGTACCGTCAGGTCGGTAGAGCACCCACAGCTCACCACCGTTCTTTGCTATCTTGCCATAGCACCGCAGCGCTTTGGGATCGTTGAAATGCAAGGTCTTGTCATAGACCGTCGGATCGCTGTTGTTGGCTCTCGCTGCCGCATTATTCACAAAGACATGGCCGTGGTCGCGGTATTCTTTTCGTTCGTTCTCCGCAGGCTGGCTGACGTTAGGCTTGGGCTTAGCTGCTATACCAGGTTTAGGCACATACCCCCTCTCTTTCATTTTCTTCAGATCTTCCACAGCCTCCTTGCTTCCTTTCTCAGCAGCCTTTGAAAACCATTTATAGGCTTCATCATCATTCCCATAATTAACATAGTCTATCGCAATTTCTTCCATCGCAAATACATCACCAGCTTCAGCTGCTTTCAGCATCCAGTAGAATCCCTCGTCCTCGTCTGCTTCAACACCGCTGCCAACATAATAATACTTGGCAACAAGTATCATCGCATACACATCGCCTTTCTGAGCTGCCTTCAGCAACCAGTTAAATGACTCGCGTTTGTTCGTTTCCACACCGTTACCATCGTAATATCTTATTGCGACATCGACCATGGCCGCAACATCACCATTACGGGCTTTCGTCAGCAGTTGACTGAACGAAGACTGGGAGGTCTGCGCAAATGTTGCCATACACAGCAACATTGCAACAATCATTACAACAATTCTTTTCATAATCATCGGTTTTTAGGTTTATATTTTCTAATCCACGCTGCAAATATCTCTTAGGGTACCTCTACGCCTTGCAGGGTATAGCGGTGCCCATTGGGAGTGACAATCAGAATGGTGCCGTTTTCTACCACCTTGCGTGTCGTGACAGGATACGTCAGCGTCTCAATGGTGGTGATGGCCGTAGGAGTCGCGTCCGGGTCATACTGATAAAGCCAGGGGAGATACTGACCCGTACCGAGCGATGCATAGTTGTTCAATGCAAACTCCATTGTTTCTCTGTAGGTGAGTCCCATATAATAGCTTTCAGAAAGGGTGTTTTGTATCTTGAAGGTGCCGTCGCCTTGCAGAGTCACCGTGAAGGGATGAGCGTTGGCCTTGATGTCCACATTCGTGTTATGACTATAGCTGCTGGAGCTGGTGTAATAGAACTGATAGACATAGCGACCGTAGTAGTCTTTGATGAGGTAGTTGCCGTTGCCGTCATCCTCAAAGATAAACGCATTTTTTGCATCGTTCATGGTAATGATACCGCCCGTTTCCGTGACATCGGTCGTCGTCTGGTACTCGTAGCTCTTGTCAATGGCCACAGGATTGGCAGCCTGCAGTCCGTTGATGGGAGCAATCATCAGGTAGGGAACACCCGCTTGCATCATCGTTGCCTTGGTGTATTTGTATACCGGTACAGGCTGCGCCTCCAAGTTGAGCGTTACCAGGTAAGGGTCGTGGTCAGAGTAAGCATAATACTTCCCACCTGCGGAATAGGGATTGGCGATGTTCAAAATCCTGGCATCAGAAACCTGCTTTGCCATCGTGCTGTTGGCAAAGACGTGGTCGATGAGTTCCCCGTAGTCGAAATAATAGGAATAGGCACTCGGATCGCGCTTGAGGATTTGTTCCTCATAGCCGGCATCAACGAGGTTGTTGAGACATTGCTCACCCATCTCGCTGTTCAGGTCGCCCAGAATCAGGATGTCAGGGTCGGTGCCCGCATTCAGTCCTTTCAGCAAGGCAATGGAGTTCTGCTCGCGTTTCTGCTGGTCTTCCTCCATGTTGTTACTGGTGCTCGCCTTGAAGTGGTTCATGCTGAGGGTGAACTGTTCGCCAGAAGCTTTGCTCTTGAACGTTTGCATACGCATCATATAAGGATAGACGAGTGTATATCCATAGGCTGTTGACACGTTGTCGCCCACAGGCTCTATCTTATCCGAACGATAGACAAAGCCCGACTTGATGGTGCCGGTAGCATCGCTGGAAGCATCGTAGGTCAGGTTGTCATTCACCACCTTATACGGTTTACCCGTCTTATTGCTCAGTCCCTCTACCAGCAGGTCAAGGGCTTCTTTGTCAGCACCCTGGGCTTTCGCTTCCACCTCATTGAAGGCATAGATGTCTGCTTCGTAGGGTGCCAGCGCATCGACGATGGCATTCAGTTTCGCCTGTCGTCCCTCTGCCGTGTCGTAATTGCTGATGGGTACATAGTTGTTCTGCGTCCTACTTTTGTCCAAAGAGTAGAAGAAGTTCTGCACATTCTGTCCGCAAATGGTGACGACGTCACCGGCAACAGCAACCCTTCCAACCAATACCGCCAGCAGTATGGTAATCGTCAGTCTAATTTTTCTTTGGTTCATCATTTCTTTGCTTATATAGGTTCATCTTTTAGTCAACGCTGCAAATATAAAAACAAAATATGAATAAAGCAAAAGGATTTCCTGTTTTTTGACAGTCAAAGTTTTGTTTTTCCGGAAAAACATCTTACTTTTGCATTCAGAATAATTATCATGACTGATTTTGCAGCAATAGATTTTGAGACGGCGAATAACGAACGCAGCAGCGTTTGTTCTGTTGGTATTGTCATCGTGAGGAATGGCGAGATCGTAGATACGTTCTATTCCCTCATTCAACCTGAGCCAAACTACTATAACTACTGGTGTAGTCAGGTACACGGATTAACTCGTGAGGACACGGAGGATGCGCCTGTATTCCCAAAGGTATGGGCACAGATAGAACCGCTGATAGAGGGTCTGCCGCTCGTGGCTCATAACCGTCCTTTTGATGAAAGTTGCCTGAAAGCCGTGTTCCGTGTCTATCAGATGGACTACCCAGACTATGAGTTCTACGACACACTTGCAGCCTCCCGCAGAGCATTCCGCTACCTGGAAAACCACCAACTGCATACCGTTGCAGCAGAATGCGGCTATTGTTTAGAGAACCACCACCACGCCCTTGCCGATGCAGAAGCATGTGCGTGGATTGCCAGAGAGATACTGTAGAAACCGTGTGGGTAATTTGAATTTTATTGAAAATTCATACGAAATTATTTGGTAAATCCTGAAGGGTCTGCATTATATGACAGGTACCAGGTCCCTGTCACACCACAAATAGAAAACGACTCCACCACAATATGATGGAGTCGTCAGTTTGGGTGAAGGAAACCAAGCGGTAAGGTCGAATTGCAGCCGTTCTAAGGCGATACTGTTTTTAAAGATAGTAATGTTCATGTTAGTATGCAATTTATCGTTGATTTTTTTTGAAAAACTGATGATACAAACTACGAATATGGGGGATCTTCTCCTTCCATTCCCTTGTTTTCCTTTCAAATATTTTGCGGATTCAGAAAAAATATGTAACTTAGCGCCCAATATTAGATAACAGGAGATGAAAAGCAAAATAACACCATTGCTTGCTACACTACGCGAGCAGAAAGAGATGAAGATGAAAGGCGGTATCTATCACAAAACGCAGATAGACCTGACCTATAACTCGAACCATATCGAGGGTAGCCGCTTGACGCACGACCAGACACGTTACATCTTCGAGACGAATACCATTGGTGTGACTGCTGATGAGACGGTGAACGTGAATGATATCGTAGAGACGGTGAACCATTTCCGCTGTATTGATCTGATTATCGACAAGGCAGGCGATCCACTTTCTGAAGAACTGGTTCAGACGCTGCATGGCATCCTGAAATCAGGTACTTCGGACAGTCGCAAGGACTGGTTTGCCGTTGGCGACTACAAGCGTCTGCCCAATGAGGTGGGTGGAGTGGGAACATGTGAGCCGGAAGCTGTTCACGACAGCATGCAACAGCTGTTAGAAAACTACAATACAAAGGAGCAACACACATTGGCAGATATCCTCGACTTTCATGTTCAATTTGAGAAAATACATCCGTTCCAGGATGGAAACGGACGTGTGGGACGTCTCGTTATGTTTAAAGAATGCCTACGCAGTGGTGTTGTCCCCTTCATCATCACTGATGAATTGAAGATGTTCTATTATCGTGGCTTACGTGAATGGGGCCATATTGACGGCTACCTCACAGATACCTGTCTTACGGCTCAGGACCAATATAAGGCCGCACTCGATTATTTCAGAATCAAGTATGAATAAAAGGACGATATGACAGGTACCAGGTCCCTGTCACACGAGGAGGTATTAATGCGCGGAATTCATTGTAATTTTCATCGATGTATCTCCTAACAAGGTTGGTTACATCGTCGTTATTAGTATCGACGCAATAAAACATTCTCAACTCAAAAAGTACGTCTTTATAGACGTTATTTTTCATTTCTTCCATAATGATATTGTTTTTAGATTATATGATATGATGATGCAAAGATATGCATTTTCTTTTATATACAACTAATTTGAACAAAAAAAAGCCCCCTAAGGAGGCTTTTTCTTACACCATACAGCTGGTAACGCCCAGCGTAGTTCCTATTGCCGTAAGGATGGCAATCACTGTCTGAATGACAAACTTCCAAACGTCTTTCTTTGTGTTCATAGGTTTCTAAACTTTAATGGTTAATTTTTAAATGTCTAAGGTCTAAGGTCTAAGGTCTTTCGCATTACGCATTGTTAAAGAGTGGGAGCGAGGGTGCGAGGGAGCGAGGTTAGTTTTACTCGCTGGAGAACCTATTCTCGTTCCCTCTTTCCCTTCGTTCTCCCGTTCTCTCTAGCAGCCTACGGCTGCTCCTCCTCCTCGTCCGGCTTGTCGTACTCGCCGTACTCGGCTACCTGGATGCCAGTGAGGAAAGTCTTGACACGGGTGCCGTCGGCACTGGTCTTCA
>CADBAP010000059.1 GCA_902792685.1 uncultured Prevotellaceae bacterium | reverse complement strand
GCCGGATCGCCGAAGATATGCTTCTCAAAGTCTTGCAACTCTTTCTCTATCTTCTTCTGTTCGGCCGTCATCGCTGAGTCGGTAGGACAATACTGAGCTAACGTCTGACCGAGCATATTGGTGGTCTTATAGATTTTGCCTTCATACATATTCATCGTGAAATAGTCGTCGGCACTCATCGTTGCAGCATTGTTCAGATTACTGGTCATCACCGTCTGCTTGCTGAGGAACGGGGCGATATCGTCGTATTTCACCCAGAACAGCGGATATTTTGCTGCACCATCGCCGAAGTCGTCCTCACGAGACATGATCGGACACAGTGCAATCACCTTACGATGGAAGGTACCCGTAGCCTGATCGTAGTAGGCACTCTCCTTCAGGTAGTATCCCTGCACCTCGCGGGAAGGAATATCGCTGTTGTCGAGACGGATGCCCTTACCATTGCGCTCGTAATAGATATGATAGTTATCCAAGAACTGCAACGGTTTGATGCGTGCAGAATCTGTGAACACCTCATTACCGTCGAGACGGTATTCGTAAGCATTGACACCGCCGTTGTTCTTTCCACGGAGAACGAGTTTGAACAGATAGGTGAACAGGTTGACCTGCTGACCGATAGGCTCTACCGGATAGTACAAGCCGGCATTCTTCTCATTGGTCAAATCCAACTCACGATAGATATCACGACGCCATACTACATCTTCCGACATATCCAAGGCTGTCGGGAAAGAAATGAGCGCACGGGTGGTAATACCCGATGCAGCTACTTTCTGCTGGCCCTGCCTGCTCTGCTGACTCGGCTGATTAGGCGGACTCTGCGGAATCTGCTGTACACGACTCTTCTTCGGCTGTGCATCGGCAATCTGCACCATGCAGACGGCTAATAATATAAACAGTATTCGCTTCATATTGTTTGATATAATCTTTATTTCTTTTCTCTTTACTCCTTCTCTCCCCCTTCAGGGGGAGCTGGAGGGGGCTTTCACTCTCCCACTTTAAGGGGAACCGGAGGGGGCCTTACTTCACAATCACTTCAAGCGCACCAGTCAGCGTACGGGTAATACCGTCAGGACCTGTTGCCGACACGCGAGTGATGTAGAATCGTTTGTTGCGTGAGAGACCACGGAACATTTCCTTCTGACGGGAAGAGAACGATGCGCCGGCAGATGCTACGGGTACCGCATTTCCCATATTGTCGAAGAAGACGGTTTCAAAACTGTTCACACGGAACTCTATATCCAGCAATCCGTCGTCTATCGCTGCCTTGATGCCAGAAGCACCCATCAGAGAGGCTTTAGCAAGACCGCCACCCTTGAAGCGGGTTGTGCCGACATTGATATAGGCAGTAGGATCGGGCAGCTTACGCACATGGAACGAATATTGTCCCATCTGGCGCGTCTGTCCATTGGTGGTTGCCGTTACCGTGAAGGTCACATCCTGACCAACAGCAGAAGGCACCGCTGTATAATGGCCATCGCCCTTTGAAGTCAGCGAACCGCCGCTCATAGATACCGAAACAGCATTTTGAGGTACACCTGGAACACTGACGCTGACAGGGTTTGAGAATCCTGCATACAGCACGTTCATCAGGTCGGCAGCCACTGTTGCACCAGAAGGCGGACTGATGACATTGTATTTCTGTTTGAACTCACGTTTCAGCACGTCTCCATTCGCATTGCGTGTCAACAGGTATCCACTGAAAGAGTGTTCACCAACACCGCCAACACCAAACGTATAGCGTCCGTCGATGGTGTTCACCTTGGAACCGTTGATATAGATTTCCGGCACCTGTGTGGTGTCAACGGCAGCCATAACGATATTTGCAGAGAACTTCTCACCCGGATAGAGGGTTGTCTTTTCCGGAATGACGAAAGCGTCGAGTTTGTTGACGCGTACATCTTTTAAACCGATGTTGGTTACCAATGTATGGAGCACTTCACCTTCGGCATAACGGATATCGCTCTGCAGTTTCGACAACAGGGTGACGGCAGCAGCAACAGGCATATTCTCAAACATATACTCTTGCCAGTTCTTGCCCAAGGTGTTGGGACCTTTCGGCACAGCTGTTGACAGGTTACGGGCGATAATCTGGCGTTGAAGACTATCGGTGACCATCGTCAGAATACGCTCACGATAACTGTTGACAGCGTCATACAGCTTCTTTCCTTTGCCGATTCCAGGAGCCAGCATCACTTCGGCTGCTGCTTCCAAGTTGTCCTTGTTCTCTATATTCAGGGGATCTCCGTTGGGACCATCGGCATTGCGAACCATCTCCACCTTCAACTGCTGCACGAAGTTGAAAAGGGAATCGCTCATATTCTTCACCGCCGTAGCCTTCTCAAACCAAGCTTTCACTTTGGCAGGGTTGGCTTTCAGCTGGGATTCGAAATCACCGAAGATAGCCTCGTTACGCATGTTTGAACTGGCGGTCGTGCGGTTCAGACTCTCCTCAACGATGGAGAATCCGTTCAGCACCTCCGTCGAAATGTTCAACGCAAGCATTGCCATCAAGACGACATACATCAAGTTGATCATCTTCTGGCGAGGAGATACCGGTCTTTTCTTGATTGCCATTTATTTCTTACTCCTTTACTCCTATTACTCCTTACTCCTTGAATGCTCTTTACTCCGGATTGCTTATTCCAGGAGCAGCCACACGCATATTGACGGTCATCGCCTCAATCATGCGGCCATAGATGCTGTTCAACTGTTCGATAAGCTCTGCCATCTTGCGCGTCTGGGCATTGATCTGGTCAATGGTGCCCACCTGCTGACTGGCTGCTTTCAGTTGCAGCTCATAAACCTTAGCGATACCGGTCAGCGTACGGTTCAGGTTCTCCATCTCTTCGCTGTCACGTGTCAGACGTTCGCTCTGTGCAGATACCTTACCCAACATTTCTGTCAGCTCGTTCAACGCATCGACATAATGGCTTTGTGCCTCTGCCATCTCCGGCGTCTTCTCCTGCTGACCAGCCATCCAGGTAGCGGGTGCAACGACAGCAGGCTGACCGCCAGCAACAGACTGGCCTCCAGCAACGGTCGGAGCAACGGTCTCGGTAACTTCATCACCATCAGCAGCAGAAGCAGCTGCAACAGAACCGCCTACACCGCCACCAATGATAATCGTACCACCACCGGCAACGGGCTGTCCTTCACCAACTGGCTGACCGCCAACAATCGGCTGACCACCAACAATCGGCTGACCACCGATAACGGTCTGTCCGCCAATAACGGTTTGACCACCGACAAAGGCTGGTGCAACCGTCTCATCGACAGCCTCTTCCAGCTCATCGCCTTCTTCATCACCCATACGTTTGAGGTGAGTGGGGAGTTCGCGACCATCGGCCGTCTTATCAAACGGACGGTCGAAAGCTGACAGGAAGAACACAACGACCTCCGTACCCATACCCAGGAACAACATCAGGTTGGCTCCAGGAAGGTGGGTCAGCTTAAACAAAGTACCGAGGATCACAATAGATGCACCCCAACTGTAAGCGTAGTTCAGGAACGTTTGTCCTGGTACGCTATCCATCCATCTCTGCAGACGGTAAACGATATTGAATCTACTATATTCGCCCATTATTTTTTCTTCTTACTACTTTTCTTTGCTTGTTTTGCTGCTTCACTCGATGAACTGGCCAGGCTGCGTACACAGCGGAAGCCAATATAGGAACGGGGCTGGTTCTGGTACTCCCAGGTGCGCCAGGCACTGCGGATATAGGACTCAGGATCCTTCCAGGAACCACCGCGAACACTCTTCTTCTTCAAACGATACGGGTCTTCCTTCGCTGCCTTATACTCCAGCTGAGGATTCAAATCGTTCATTGCATCAACACCTGACTCTGTGAAGATGGTACTGGTCCACTCTGCCACATTTCCGGCCATATCGAACAGGCCATTGGTGTTGGCGGAATAGATTCCAGCCTTACTGGTAATCAGGTTTCCGTCTTTCGTATAGTTACCCTTGTCGGGTTTGAAATTGGCATAGAAACAGCCATTGCCGCTCTTGACATTTTCGTTCTCCCACGGGAACTCATTCTGGTCACGACCGCGGGCAGCATACTCCCACTCTGCTTCTGTCGGCAGACGGTAGCGCTGCACATATCTGGCCTCTTTGCCAAGCCCCTTCAGAAGATAGTCGGTACGCCATGCACAGAACGCATTGGCCTGCTCCCAGGTTACACCGACAACAGGATAGTCGTTGTATGTCGGGTTGCTGAAGTAGCTGCGCATGTAGATTTCATTGTCGGAGTTCTTGAAATCGTTGACCCAACAGGTGGTGTCGGGATAGATATTTACAATATAGGTGTTCAAGAAGTCCCACTCGCTGCTCAACGGACGGTTGATGGTCTCACGGACGATACGGCCCTCATCATCGATATAGGCGGTGTCTTTGGAAATCCAAACCACCTCGTCAGGATTAACAACCACGTCGGTATTCAGGTTACGCTCATACGGATTCAGACGATTACGGCGCAAAGCAGCTGTCGTATAGTCGTAAATCTCATATTTGTAATTCATCTGACTGGCATCGAGACGTTTCTCACCGGTCACAGGATTTGTGACATAAAGACTCTCGTAAGCACGCAACTCGTCTTCGTTCATCTTACGCGGCAAGGCTTTCTTCCAGTTCAAATGGGGCGTAACAGGATCACCGTTCTTGTCTTCAGTAATCATATAGGTCTCGTCACCACCGTAAGAAGGATCAGCAAGACGGGTACGGAAAATGGAGTCGCGAACCCACTGTACAAACTGCTTGTACTCGGAGTTCGTCACCTCGGTGTCGTCCATCCAGAAACCGTCAACGGAGATATCCTTGACAGGCGTTGACTTTCCCCACAGACTGTCTTGTTTCTCAATACCCATTTTCAAGTAGCCTCGTTTTACCAACACCATACCGTATGGTGCAGGCTCCCTGAAACCGCGTCCGGCACCAACGCCTACGACCTCTCCACCTTTTCCGGATGAAGAAGTTGACTTGCTACTCATACAGCTTGTCAGTAAAACGAGTGCCATGACACTAAATACCAATAAACATCTTTTCATTTTCATATCTGAAATATATTCTTTATTTTCTTTACAAGAACCTCACACTCTTATGTTTGTTCCGCCCCTTCTTCTGAAGGTTGATGTCGGTCTGATAACTGACAAACAATCCGTGACTTCCATTGCCAGGATTGATCGCCGACGTGTACAGCTCATAGCTGTAGCCTAAGTTGATGCCATGAAAGCTGCCGCCGACGACAGCGGTGACGGAATTGGTCGGACTGTATGTTACGCCTCCATACAACATCTTGGTATCATTTTTATAAACCAGACGAGCAGAGATATCAGCCCGGTAGGATGTACCGTCATAACTTGCCAACACAGAGGTCGGTATAGTTAGAAACGGATTTCTTAACTTAATATTGTATCCACCCGTTAAATAATACGAGCGCTCAACCTGCAGTTCGTTCTTTTCACCCAGCTCGACAACAGGGGCTGAAAGGTGCTGAGCAGACACGCCTACATACCAACGGCCATGCGTATAATACAAGCCGGCAGCAAAGTCAACACTGTTTCCAGACACCTCTGATTTAATGAAAGCAGGGTCATCGGGGTCTTCGATATCCAATTTCGAACCGTCGAAGTTTTCATTGAGGATGCCCACCTGAATACCGATACTCAACTGACCGCCAAACAACTTCTGCTTATTGGCGTATTGTATGGCCAAACGCTGGTGGGTAAACAAACCGATTTTATCGTTCATCAGCGACAAACCTACTCCATGATACGACTTGAGGAAATACAAAGGCATATCGGCTCCCAGATAAGCTGTCCGGGGATTGTGTTCAAAACCGGCAAAGTCAATAGAATAGGAACCAACAGCGTTCAGTTTGGACTCCTTGCCTGCTGCGGCAGGGTTAAACGCCGTCTCCATCGCCCAATAATGACTATAGTGCGGATCATATTGTGATTGGGCAGACAAACTGACCAATAACAACAGCGATAATATACATGTTAAACGTCTAAACACGTGAATAATAACGCATCAATCCGTTTTTTATTGTATATGAACGCAAGATTAAGTCCTCGATATCCTGTTACTTTTTCAGCGTAAACTCAAACGCCAGACCGCCTTTATCCGCAGGACTGACAGTAATCGCACCGCCATGCAGGAGCACAGCGTTCTTGACAATTGCCAATCCCAGTCCCGTACCACCGAGCGAACGGCTACGGCCTTTGTCAATGCGATAAAAACGCTCAAACAAACGGGGAAGATGCTCCGGAGCGATACCGACACCATTGTCGCTGAACCGGAATACCCAGCTGTCGTCTGTTGGTTCCGCACTAATCTGAACGACAGTCCCTTCACCGGCATAATTGACAGCATTGTCCATCAGATTACGGAAGATACTGTAAATGAGTGAGGGAACACCCAGAATGACGATATCCTGCGGCAGGCTGTTGTTGAGCGTCATACGATGCTTCTCGAAGGCGATGGCCGTTTCCTGCACGATGTCGGCAAAAAGCTGCGACACATCAACACGCTCCTTTGTGAGCAGGTCTGCTGCGTAATCCATGCGGTTCAACATAGACACATCCTGCAGGAGAGCGGCCAACCGGTTGGCCTGTGCATGTGTACGGGTAATAAACTGCTGACGGATCTCCTCGCTCATGTCGGGTGTATCAAGGATGGTTTCGGTATATCCGAGGATACTGGCAACAGGCGTCTTCAGTTCATGTGCAATATTTTGCGTCAGCTCACGGCGCATCTGGTGTTCTTTCTCTGCCTGCTCATGACTGATGCGCTCATCCATACTACGGGCATAGCGGTGCAGCAACAGAGCTAATCCAATCATCACCACAAGTGAGAACAGTAACAGATGCCAGTCGCTGGTTTCTTCGAACGGCTCGATGAAAACGCGGTCGTAGTCTTCAAACAGGATAAATACAACAGCATAGATGGCGAATATCACCATCACACTCATCCACATCTTCGTTCCTTCTGATAACTTCTTCATCGTTTGCGGAAGCTAATTTTTCACTTTTCACTTTCAAAGATGTAACCAAATCCCTGACGACAGACAATACAACCGGCGTAGCGACCTATCTTTTTGCGCATACGGGTCACATTGACATCGACCGTACGATCAGTAACTATCACATCCTGCGGCCAAACGCTTTCCAATATCTGCTGGCGCGAAAAGACCTTGCCGCGATGACTCAACAATAGGGCGAGCAGTTCAAATTCCGTTTTGGTCAGCAACACAGCCTCGCCATCCACCGTGACCGACTTATGGATAAGGTCTATCGCCAGTCCCTCGTATTGAAGGGATTTGGGGTTGTCGGCATCAGGACTCTCCGAACGGTTAAGCACTGCCTTCACCCTTGCCATCACCTCGCGTACAGAGAACGGCTTCTTCACATAGTCATCAGCTCCAAGTCCGAAGCCCTGCAGCATGTCCTCCTCCGTATCTTTCGCCGTAAGAAAGATAAACGGCAACTGACGGGTCTCACGGCCGGTTTTCAGCCAACTCGCCAATTCAAAACCCGACATACCCGGCATCATCACGTCGAGAAGCAACAAATCATATTGTGACAAATCTTTCTTTATCGCCTCTTCCGCCGAGTACACCGCCTCTGCCTGATAATCCGCTGCCTTCAGGTTGTAAAGCAGAATTTCACACAAGTCCTGCTCGTCATCAACCACAAGAATCTTCTTCCTTTCCTTCATGGTGCAAAAATAAGAAAAAACGAGGACAGAACAAAATAAACCTGTTTTTATTTTGCCGGGATGGTTTTTATATTTTTAACCGGTATCCTATTCCTATGTAATGCATATCGGGATCTGACACACAGTCTTGGTGGCGTATATCCTGATAGCGGTAGAATACATCCAGCGTATGTTTTGTTCCCAGGCGGATTTGCGTTCCGGCAGTATAACGAACCTTATCAATCTTCATGTTGTTGTATAGCTCAACACTGGCGTAGGGCACCAACAGCGCCCCCTTGCTATCGTAGGAAATCTGCAAGCGTGAACGCAGTTGGTGTTTCCCTTTACCCTCACGTTCCACATCCTCCCACAGTCCTTCGTCAGCATCCCATTGTCTGACGGTTGTCGTAGGCTGATAAGTATATTGCCACCGCTCACGAAGGGCGATGCAGATGTTATTCTCAAAGTGATAGCTACCCGTCAGCGACACATGAACTCTGTGGCGAAGCCCCCAAGAGCCAGGGATCCAAGTCTCCACGCTGCCGTTGTCATCCAGTTCCACATCCTCACAAGTATTCTGAATCAACAGAATATAGCTGGCATCTGCCTTCAACCAACGGTTAAACTGGTAGTTGGCTGCTGCTCCGATACTGAAGCGGTCAACGGTCTTGAAGTTATTGCGCAGACGGAAATCGCCCTCAACGCCTACACTCCATTGCCGCGACAGCCGTTTCTCAGCACCATACTCCACTAACAAACCTGCCTCGTCGTCGGCCTGCATAGGAATACCCCATGTCAGCCACAACACCATCATATATATTCTTATTTTCATTGTTAACCTATTAAATACTATCTCTTATTTTCCGAATCTTGCTTGTACAACATTGATAACATAGTCACCAAGTTTCTCGCACGCGTTGATGAGGTCGTCAAAAACTGTTCCCAGAGCATAATCGTACTCATGGTTGTTGACCGCACGGATATTATCTGCCCTCAGTCGCTGACGCAGACCGTTGATCTCGTTCTCCATCCGGTAACTGTCGCGGATATCGTTTTCTTTACGACAACCATTCAACATCTGATTCATCAGCGTGAGCGCATCGTCACAATGCGTCATCATGATGTTGAACTGCTGCCGCTGTCTGGATGTGAGATCTTTCGATGATTCGCGTTGGCGTTTCATAATGCGGGCAAGATTGTAACAAACATCACCTATCGACTCTAACTCGCCCACTTCACGCATCATCCGCCGGATAGTCTGCTTCGTGTTATTGCTCAGATGACCTTCGCCTACCCGCTCTAAATAGTGGGCTATAGCCAGTTCTGTCTGATCGGACAGATCTTCCTGATTTCCAATCTTGGAAAAAAGTCTGTCAAACCGTTTCTCATTATGCTCGTCAGCAAGCTGTTTCACCATAGTAAACATCTGCTGCATGCGCTCACCATACCGGGAAATTTCCTTCTGAGCTTGCAAGACGGCTATTTCGGGTGTCTGCATCAGGTTGCCCTCAATATATTGCAGATGAAGTTCCTCGCGCAGATCCGTTTCTTTTGGCAACAGCCAGCAGACCACACGCTCCATTTGTGGAATGAAACCAATGAGCAGGGCGGTGTTAACAACATTGAAACAGGTATGGAACATCGCAAGCACAACAGGCAACAGTTCCGTCTGTCCCGCTAATGCAGGATTGTATCCCACGAAACCGCACACCATATCGGTGAAGGGATAGAATACGCAGAGTACCCACACCACCCCGAAGACATTGAATAACAGATGAGCCAGCGCTGCCCGGCGTGCCTCAATTCCAGCACCAAGCGCTGCGAGGTTCGCTGTCGCCGTAGTGCCGATATTCTCACCCATCACCAGTGCGATGCCGAGATAAATGGGTAGCACACCCGTAGAACATAATAATATGGTGATAGCCATCACGGCAGCCGACGACTGCACGATACAGGTAATCAGCGTACCGATGGCCAGGAACACAAGGATGGTAAGGTAGCTGTTTGTATCGAATGAGGCAAAGAAATCAACCACCGCCGGATTGTTTCCCAAATCCATCTCCTTGCCTGTCGTGCTCAACATGACCAGCGAGAGAAACATAAAGGCGATTCCAAAGAGAAAATCACCCACATAGAGATAACGCTTGCGATAGATGAGCAGCATACCGAGGAAGAAGGCGGGGAAAACCACGTTGGTCAGATCAACATTATACCCCAACGACATAATCCATGCCGTAAGTGTCGTACCGATATTCGCGCCCATAATGACGCTGATAGCTTGTGAGAGCGAGAGCAATCCCGCCGACACAAATGAGACGGTCATCACCGTTGTAGCTGAGGAAGACTGTACGGCACAGGTCACCATCGTGCCTGTCAACATTCCTGTCAGCCGATTCGTCGTCATTCTTTTCAGGATGTATCGAAGTCGCGGTCCTGCCATCTTCTGCAAAGCCTCGCTCATCATCCTCATTCCGTAAATCAACAAACCTAAGGCGCCCAACAGATTCAGCGCCACCATGATATAATCTTGTATTGTATCCATATCTCTGATTCTTTTTGCAAAGATACGGCGATTCCCAAGCGCTGACAAACATTTCGTATTACGATACTGTTACGTAACAGAATTGTAATATAACGGTTCAAACAATCCCGTGAGTCATCATAAAACATCAGCGAGACAAGCATCATAAAATTGCTTGTCTCGCTGAAATAAAACTTTTTGGCTACTGTGCCTTTTAATACTCATCCTCGTTGAAGAGGAAGTCTTCTTTGGTAGGATAATCGGGCCATATATCCTCAATACTTTCATATACGTCACCCTCATCCTCTATCTCTTGTAAGTTTTCAAGCACCTCAAGGGGCGAACCGGATCTGATGGCATAGTCTATCAACTCCTCTTTGGTTGCCGGCCAAGGTGCATCCTCAAGCTTTGATGCTAATTCTAGTGTCCAATACATAGTCTAATGTGATTAAGTTTTTAATTTGGTCTGCAAAATTAGCAAAATATTTCTTATTCACAAGTTTTTCGTGAACTATTTTCAACAACAAGTATAATTTATCAGAAATTAACAACATAATGCTGTTTTGTACGCTTTTTATCAAAGAAAACTATCCCGCAGTCATACAAATCGAACGTCACACCCGTCCGCTTGTCATCCACCACAGCCTTCCAGAATTTCTTTGTTTCACCATTCATACGGATTCCTTCCAGCACAAGTATCGTTTTTTCCCCCACCTTATTTAATATATACTGATACGACTGCTGAAAGTTGCCGTCCAACACCAGTCTGACAACCTGAACTGGAGACGCATCGAAGGCATCATCCAGCCCCGAAGCTGCATTTTCTCCAGGAGAGATACTCAAGACTTTTGTTTTTCCACAACCTTTATCAACATACTGACACACAGCCTGTTCCATCAGCAAAGACCGTGTTTCAGTAATATTGATCCACACAGCTGCCTGCGTGTCGTTGGCTATACGGAAATAGAAACGACACAACTTCCGTTCCGTCCTGCTGATATCCGGAACCGATGCCGCCAGTTCGTCATAGGCATAATAAGGGTAATGCTCGTTGATGACATACCTGATAAACCGGTATGCAAACGGAGACTGCACCCCAAATCCGCGACATTTCCGGATTCTGGACAACCATACCGACAACTGCTTTACTCTGTTCATGCCACAAATTTACAACAATTTCTTGAATAAACAAAATCCATTCACCCTTCTCTCCCCCTCAGGGATGGGAGCCGGAGGGGGCTGAAAAAAGCCCCGGCTCCATTTGGAACCGAGGCTTCAACTAAAAAAGGCAGCTACCTACTCTCCCGCATTGCATTGCAGTACCATCGGC
>CADBAP010000058.1 GCA_902792685.1 uncultured Prevotellaceae bacterium | reverse complement strand
GCCGATGGTACTGCAATGCAATGCGGGAGAGTAGGTAGCTGCCTTTTTTAGTTGAAGCCTCGGTTCCAAATGGAGCCGGGGCTTTTTTCAGCCCCCTCCAGCCGCCCCATCCCTCGCCAAGGCTCGCCCCCCCGTAGCCTTCCCCAAGGGGAGGGAGACCCACCCCGGCCCTGCATAGGGAGAGAGTAATGGGGTGAATGGGTTTTATGGACGAAATGGGTTAAATTTGGATTTTGGTTTAAAATTGTTCTTTTGTGTTAAGAGTCAATGATTTACATCAAGAAATCCTTAAAATAAACCAAAATGTGTGCGCAAACAATTCCTAATTCATATAATCTTCGTACCTTTGCAGCGATAAAAATATGAATCATGTTTCTCCTGTTGTATGAGAGCTGATTCAAACGATAGTCAAACAGGAGTCCAGGCTCGGACGTAGCTTTTCTCACTAAGCCCCGTGTCGCGAACTTCCCTTGTAAGAATCAAGAATCGTTCTTTCAATTATTGAAATCTCTTTTTTCTTTGGGAACTCTGTAGATGCTGCAGTGATTGCAAACACTTCTCATGAGGTTCAGGCTCCATAAACAAAATTATGATGAGAAAGATTTTTAAGGTATTATTCATCTCAATGATGATGTTGGCTCCTATCTCGGCGAGCGCTGACGTAGCGGGCGAAGAAACAAACAAATTTGATTGGAATCCAGTGATGGACGCCATCATTCAAGTGGAGAGCAGTGGAAACCCAAGAGCCGTATGTGGAATATATGCTGGCGCCATGCAGATCTCTCCGGTTTTGGTTCGGGAGTGTAACAACATTCTGAAGAGCCGCGGTAGCAAGAAACGCTACTCATTATCTGATCGTTTCAGCGTGACGAAGTCAAAGGAAATGTTTATCATTATCCAGTCTTACTACAATCCTGAGAATAATGTAGAGAAAGGTATTCGTCTTTGGAACGGTGGAATAGGCTACAGCGTAAAATCTACGCAGCGCTACTACAACAAGGTGATGAGAAATATTCAGTAAGAATATTCATTTTACAAAAAGGTCGGAGCAATCCGACCTTTTCTTGTTTTATGGGCATCTTTCAATCGGAGGAAAGAACTATGGAAACGCTTTCGAAATTTAGGGGAGAAAGAACTTGAGATTGGGAGTATGTGAGCGGAACTGTAACAAAACAAAAAAGCAGCCCTTTTGGACTGCTGTTGTTGCGGAGGCAGGACTCGAACATGCGACCTCCAGGTTATGAGCCTGGCGAGCTACCAACTGCTCCACTCCGCGATGTTAAACCATGCATTCTTTCAAATGCGAGTGCAAAGGTACTTCTTTTTTTTGAACTGACCAAACAAATCTTCTTTTATTTCTGAAAATACTTTTATTTTAACAATATCAGTTCACTGCACATTTCTTATTGATGTGCAATTTTATGGTAAAATATTTGTTCATATCAAATAAAAGCTATAATTTTGCACACGTTATCTGTGTTGTGCAATATCTTTAAAAGGAAGATTTATCATGTCAATATCAAAAACACGACAGAAACTCGTTGATGTGGCGCGCCAGTTGTTTGCGAAAAACGGCATTGCCAATACAACGATGAATGACATTGCGATGGCGTCGGGCAAGGGCCGTCGCACACTCTACACCTATTTTAAAAGTAAGGAGGATGTGTATTATGCGGTAATTGAGTCGGAGTTGGAGCGTCTCTCAGATAAATTGGATGAGGTTGCAGCCAAGAAAATCAGTCCGCAGGATAAGATTATCGAGCTGATTTATACGCATCTGAATATGATTCGTGAGACGGTGGTTCGCAATGGTAACTTGCGAGCAGAATTCTTCCGCAATATCTGGATGGTTGAGAAGGTTCGTAAGAATTTTGACGAAGACGAGCTGGAATTGTTCCGAAAGGTTTACGCGGATGGCAAGGCCGACGGTGAGTTTGATATTGACAACATCGATTTGGTCGCAGATATCACACACTATTGTATCAAAGGTCTTGAGGTACCGTTTATCTATGGTCGTTTGGGACATGGTATGACGGAAGAGACTTCTCGTCCTTTGGTAGCGAAGGTTGTTTACGGTGCTCTTGGCAAACTGAGCAACAAGACGCCGCTGAAATAGGAAATAATCAAACAAAGAATACATCTATTTTAATTCAAATATCATAAACTTATGGGATTATTAGAAGGTAAGACAGCCCTGATTACAGGAGCTGCACGCGGTATCGGAAAAGCTATCGCATTGAAGTTCGCCGCAGAAGGCGCAAACATTGCTTTTACAGACCTTGAGGTCAATGAGGAAACAGAGAAAGAGATTGCTGCTCTGGGTGTAAAGGCCAAAAGTTATGCCAGCAATGCTGCTGATTTTGCTCAGACAGAAGAAGTTGTGAAGGCCGTCAAGGAAGAATTCGGAAGTATTGATATTCTGGTTAACAATGCAGGTATTACCAAGGACGGTTTGATGCTTCGCATGACAGAACAGCAGTGGGATGCTGTGATTGCAGTCAACCTGAAGTCTGCGTTCAACTTCATCCACGCGATTGTTCCTGTCATGATGCGCCAGCGTGGTGGAAGTATCATCAATATGGCCAGCGTCGTAGGTGTTCACGGTAATGCCGGACAGGCCAACTATGCTGCTTCAAAGGCGGGTTTGATTGCTTTGGCAAAGTCTATCGGTCAGGAAATGGGTCCGAAGGGTATCCGTGCCAACGCGATTGCCCCAGGTTTCATTGAGACCGCGATGACTGCAGCTCTGCCAGAGGAAGTGCGCAAGGAATGGTGCAGTAAGATTCCTCTTCGTCGCGGCGGTCAGGTAGAAGATATTGCCAATGTGGCAACCTTCTTGGCATCCGATATGTCGAGCTATGTCAGCGGCCAGGTTATTCAGGTCGATGGCGGTATGAATATGTAATATGCAAGTTGTTTACGAAGACAATCATATTATTATAGTCTATAAGGAGAGTGGGGAGATCGTGCAGGGCGATAAGACTGGCGATGTCCCCCTCTCTGATATTGTCAAACAGTATCTCAAGGAGAAATACCAGAAACCAGGGAATGTCTTCTTGGGTGTTACCCATCGTCTGGACCGTCCTGTCAGCGGTCTTGTTGTTTTCGCGAAGACCTCGAAAGCGCTGACGCGCCTGAATAAGATGTTTGCCAATGGGGAGGTGCACAAGACGTATTGGGCGATAACAGAGACCCACCCCCGTCCCCTCCCTGTGAAGGAGGGGGGGAGCAACCATCGAATAAAAACAGAAGACAATCTCCTTACTCATTGGTTGGTGCGCAATGAGAAGCAGAATAAGTCGTATGCCTACGATCATGAGGTGCCTCGTTCGAAGAAAGCCGTTTTGCATTACCGTATGATAGGGCAGGGCGACCGTTATCAATTGTTGGAGGTGAATCTGATGACTGGTCGTCATCATCAGATTCGTTGTCAGCTGTCGGCTATCGGCTGTCCGATTAAAGGCGATTTGAAATACGGCGCCAAACGCAGTAATCCAGATGGCAGTATCTCTTTGCTTTCATATAAAGTGGAGTTTGTTCATCCTGTTTCCAAGGAGCCTGTCGTTGTGACGAGTCCGTTGTTCCCAGATAGCCTTTTTGCCCGTCTTGCACCGCAGGACTTATGAAAAAACAGTCTGTTCTGCCCTTTGTTGCACCACTTTCTTAAATAATTTTCGCTGATGTTTGGCAGTTTTCGAAGAAAAATGTATTTTTGTGTCGAAAATGAAGAAAGCATTCAAATGGCTTGCCATCGTCGTCTTCACGCCAATATTGTTGTTTCTGATATTGACGCTGTTGCTTTATCTTCCACCCGTACAGAATTGGGTGGCAGGAATCGTTGCTGATTATGCTTCAGAGAAGACCGGCACAGAAGTTTCTGTCGGGTATGTCCGTTTGAAATTCCCCCTTGATTTGGAGATTGACGATTTCCGGATGCTTCAGTTGCGCACCGATACGTTGATGGGTCCAATTGTTCCCCCAACGAAGGACACCATTGCCGATGTGAAACGACTGACTGTTGACATACAACTGTTGCCGTTGTTCTGCAGTCAGGTGGAGATAGATGCGTTGGAATTGAACGAAGCGAAAGTCAATACGGCGATGTTCATCCACGAAGCACGTATCCGAGGTAAGATCGGGCGTTTGTATGTGGAGAGTCACGGTATCGCCCTTGATTCCTCATTCGTCAAACTCAATACCGCCCAATTGGAAGATTCGTGGCTCGACATCGCGTTGAGTGATACGGTGCCGCCCGATACGACTCCCAGCAAGAATTTCTGGAAGATTGATATCGATGACTTATCCATCAGCAAGACAAACTTCACTTTGCATATGCCGGGCGACACGATGTCGGTACGTGCACAGATGACGAAGGCGTTGGCGAAGAGCACCTATCTTGATTTACACCAGGGATTGTATAAGGTCCACAGATTAGACTGGAACGGTGGTGCGCTGAACTACGACCAGAATTTTGTGAAACCACAGCAAAGCGGCTTTGATGCCAGTCATATTGCCCTTTCTGACGTTGATATCGGTATCGACGACCTGTATTATTGTGCTCCCAAGCTTGCCGTCAACATCCGCAGTGCACGATTCAAGGAGAAGAGTGGGTTAGAGGTGACAGAGTTTTCTGGTCCTTTCACCCTCGACGACAAGCAGATTATGTTGCCAGACATGAAGTTGCGAACGCCCAATTCACAGCTCCTTGCCAAATTCCAGATGGATATGAACGCCTTTGACGACCGTAATCCCGGCAAGTTCCTGGCCCGTCTTGACGGCTCTGTGGGCAAACAAGACATGATGGCATTCCTGGGTGATATGCCTACAGACTTTATCCGTCATTGGCCCAACCGTCCGCTGTCGCTCAAGGGACGTGTGGAAGGCAATATGAAATTCCTTGATGTGAAAGGTCTGACAGCCAAGTTGCCAGGTGCTTTCGACCTCTATGCCAACGGCTGGATTGCCAATCCCGCCGATATGGATAACCTTCGCGCCAATATGACGTTGAAAGGTCGTGCTGACAATCTGGACTTTGTAACAGCATTGTTACCTGCTGATGTCAACAAACAGGTGCATATTCCTCACGGCATCGGAATTGATGGACAGTTCAAGGCAGAGAACCAGCAGTATGTAGCTGATTTCCGTGCTTCAGAAGGTGGCGGTATCGTACAGGCAAAGGCACTTTTCAATGCCCGGACGATGGCTTATCAGTTGCAGGCGAAAGCAAATAATCTGCATTTGGAGCATTTTGTTCCCAATCAGGGACTGCATGCTTTTACAGGTGAAATCGATGTGAGAGGGCAGGGTACAGACTTCCTTTCACCCCGTTCTGCGTTGACAGCAAAGGCGAAGATTACCCGTTTCCAGTTTGACCGTTGGAATTTGGACAATATCAATGGTGATGTTGTTTTGCAGAATGGCCGCATCAATGGTACGATAGATAGTCGAAATGCCCTGATGAACGGTCGTGTTTCCCTCAATGGAAAACTCCAAAGCAATGATATTGACCTGCATCTTGCCGGACAAATCAATCATGCCGACTTGTATAATTTACGGTTTGTTGACCAGCCGCTGACGGTATCTGGTGCTGTGGATGTAGATTTCGCCTCCGACTTACGTGATTATTATAAGGTGAAAGGTTATGTCGGGCAGCTGAATGTCAGCGAAAAATCAGAGCAGTATGCAGTAGAGGATATGTATGTGGACATCTTGACTCGTCGTGATACCACTCATGCTGTTGTTGACTGTCATGACTTCCATCTCGATCTGAATGCTCGCGGCGGTTATCGCTATCTGCTTGCACAGGCAACAGACTTGTCCAAGACCATTGATAAACAGCTAAAAGACAAATGGATAGACCAGCCGGAGTTGTTCTCTAAATTACCCGATGCAACCTTACGGCTGACGAGCGGTCCAGAGAATATTCTCAGTAAGTTGTTGAAACGTCAAGGCATCCAGTTCCAGAATGCTGATATCGACCTCACGTCTAGTCATCTGCAAGGGGTCAACGGTACGGCTCACATCAGTTCGTTTGTCTATGAAGACTCCACACAAATTGACCAGATCGACCTTGCACTGAAATCAGACGGTAGTAGTATGACCTACGATTTGGATGTTGTCAACAACAAAGACAATCCGTTCTATGTGTTCCGTGCCCAGTTGTCTGGAGCTTTGCATGAAAAAGGTATCTCTGCCAATGCGACCATTTACGACGAGCAAGACCGTTTAGGGTTGGATTTGGGTTTGGTAGGTACGATGGAGGATAACGGTATCCGCCTGAATATCGCATCACCCGTATCTACAATTGGCTATAAGGAGTTTAAGGTCAATGATGGTAACTATATCTTTATTGGTAACGACAAACGTTTGTCTGCCGATATGAAGCTGCAAGCAGCCGATGGAGCCGGTGTCCAGATTTATACGGATGACAGTGATTCCACTGCCTTGCAGGATATCACGTTCAGCATGCACCGCTTTGAATTGGAAAAGGTGTTCTCCGTACTGCCGTTTACGCCTTCCGTTTCCGGTGTTCTTGACGGTGACTTCCACCTTGTTCAAACAGCCGATGCGTTGTCAGTTTCCAGCGATATGCTGGTACAGAACCTCATCTACGAACATTGTCCGATGGGGGATGTGGGTGCACAGCTGGTTTATATGCCTCATGACGATGGTTCTCACTATGTTGACGGTATCCTCACGCATAATGGTGATGAGGTAGGTACCCTGACTGGTTTCTATCGGTCGGAAGGAAAGGGATATCTCGATGCGAAATTCGGCCTGAATGAATTCCCGTTGGAGATGGTCAACGGCTTTGTGCCAGATCAGATTGTTGGTTTACGTGGAACAGGCGAAGGTACACTTGACATCAAAGGTCCTTTGAACCAGCTTGATGTAAATGGTGAGGTTTATTTGAAAGACTCCTATTTGGTCAGCGTTCCGTATGGCATAGAGATGCGTTTCGCCGACGATCCTGTCCGTGTTGTCAACAGTCATCTGCTGTTTGAAAACTTTGAGATGTTTGCCAACAACGACAGTCCGTTGAATATTCAAGGTGAGCTTGATTTCTCAAATATGGATCGGATGATGCTCAATGTCCGTATGCGTGCTCAGAACTTCCTGCTTATTGATGCCAAGGAAAATTCCCGTTCGGAAGCTTACGGAAAAGCGTATGTCAATTTCTTCGGTTCGATGCAGGGACCACTTGATGCGTTGAGGATGCGCGGTAAGCTTGATGTGCTTGGTGCAACAGACATGACCTACGTGCTGCGTGAGTCTACGTTGACAACAGACAATCATTTGGATGAGCTGGTACGATTCGTTGATTTCAATGACACCACGACACAGGTTGTGAATCGTCCCCCGTTGAGTGGTATGAATATGGTGATGACCATCAGTATTGATGAAGCCGCCCGTATCGTCTGTGCGTTGAATGCGGATAAATCCAATTATATTGACTTGATCGGTGGTGGCGAGTTGCGTATGACCTATAATAGTACGGATGATCTTCGTTTACACGGTCGTTATACGCTGAATCGAGGTGAGATGAAATACTCACTGCAGGCTATTCCGCTGCGCACATTTAACATCCAGGATGGCAGTTATGTTGAGTTTACAGGTGATCCTGCAAATCCCACACTTCATATAACGGCTACAGAAACCGTAAAGGCCAATGTGGCTGATGGTACCAGTACGGGTAAGATGGTGGACTTTGTTTGCGGTGTGAAACTCACAAAGACCTTGGAGAACCCAGGTGTGGAATTTATTATTGATGCACCAGAAGACATGACGGTGCAGAACGAGTTGAACACCAAGAGCACAGAAGAGCGAGGCAAACTTGCTGTATCCATGCTGGCTTCAGGATTGTATCTTGATGGCAATACGAGTGGTCTGTCTGTCAACGGCGCTTTGGCATCGTTTATGCAGACAGAAATCAACGCGATTACAGGCAATGCGTTGCGTTCGTTGGGTCTTGATATCACGGCAGGTATGGAGAATGCAACGGATGCTTCGGGTAACATCCATACCGACTATTCCTTTAAGTTCTCGAAACGTCTGTGGAATAACCGTTTGCGCGTAGTCGTTGGTGGAAGAGTTTCCACGGGTTCGGGTGCAGAAGAAACGGGAGCCTTCTTTGATAATCTGTCGTTGGAATACCGGTTGAACCAGAAGGAGACTCAATATCTGAAACTCTTCTATGAGCGTGATGCCTACGACTGGCTGGAAGGACAGCTCAGTGAATATGGTATCGGTTTCATGTGGCGTCGCAAACTGGATCATTTCAAAGATATCTTCAGGTTTAAATCAAAAGAACAAGTTCCGGTAGTCCGTCCTCAAACTCAGACTTCATCCCAGACTCCTCTTCCGGAGGCAAAGGACACAACACGGGGAGGGGCGGAAGTGAAAGATAGTGTAATAACGAATCCTCCAGCAAAATGAAAAAGAATAGCAACATATCCTCCCGTCACCACATCCTGACTTCTATACCTCTCCGCCTTATGGGAGGGGTAGGAGGTGCGCTGTTGTTGGTTAGTATCCTTTTTGTTTTGGTTTCCTGTTCTTCGACCAAGGCCATTCCAGAAAACGATCAGTTGTTTGTGGGCTTGAAGAAAACGCAGTACACGAACTATGAAGCCAACGAACATGCGAAAGAGACACAAGAGGAACTTGATGTTGTCTTGACAACCCTTCCTAATGGTGCTTTGTTCGGCAGCCCATACTACCGTTCTCCGTTCCCTATTGGTTTGTGGGTATGGAATTCGTTCTCTCAATCGACAACAGGTTTGGGCAAGTGGATCAATAAAGCCTTTGGCAAAGCCCCTGTTCTGATGAGTGTGGTCAGTCCGGATCTGCATGCTCAGGTGGGAGAAAGCACGCTGAAGAACAATGGCTATTTCAACGGAAAAGTTTCCTATGAGATCCTTCAGCAAAGCAATCCCAAGAAGAGCAAGGTCGCCTATACTGTGGATATGGGGCATCTGTGGACCTTAGACACAATTTCGTATGAGAACTTCCCGGTGGAAGCCGATAACATCATCCACGACAATCTTGATAATGCCTATATCAAGAAAGGTGATCCCTTCAATGTATCTGCGTTAGACCAGGAACGACAGCGTATCACCAACCTCTTCCGCGATAACGGATATTACTATTATGAGAAAAACGATGCCTCCTATTTGGCTGATACTCTGAGGGTGCCAGGCAAGGTAAGTCTGCGTTTGCAGATGGCTGACAGCCTGGACGAACGTGCGTTGCACAAATGGTATATCGGGAATATCGATGTTAACCTGCGCCGTTCGTTTATGGAGCAGTTAGACAGTGTGCGCGGCAGGCGGTGGTTTAAACTCCATTACAACGGCAAACGGTCGCCCGTTCGTCTGAATGTTATTATGAACGGACTGAGACTCAAGCATGGTGAGCCTTATGGTCGTGACCTCCATGAGGAAAGTCTTGTGAAACTCAATGGTACAGGTCTGTTCTCCTATGCCAACTTCAGTTTCACTCCTCGCGACTCCTCGGCCACCTGTGATACTCTTGATATGAAACTCGACTGTGTGTTAGACAAGAGATATGACTTTTACATAGAGACTTATGCACGTGGAAAAACCAACGGACGTGTAGGCCCAGAGCTGATTGTGGGTTTGACCAAACGTAATGCTTTCCGAGGTGGAGAGAAACTTGATTTCAATCTGCATGGATCATACGAATGGCAGACAGGTCACGATTCAGAAGGTTCCACCTCTGGCGTCAACTCCTATGAATATGGGTTTGACGCTGCGTTGGAGTTCCCTCGCATTCTCAATCCGTTCGAGTTTCTTTTCAAACCCTTTAGCAAGCTGACTCCAGAACAGCGGCGGAAACGGATGGAGAAGATGCGTAAGCGTCGTTCACGCTTCTATGATGTACCCACTACCACGCTGAAAGCCTCATTGAATGTGTTGAATCGTGCCGGTTACTTCAAACGTCATGTTGTCAGTGGGGAAATCACTTATCGTTGGCAAACCTCTGCCCAGTCGCTTTTCCAGTTCAGTCCGCTGATTCTCTCCTATGAATATATGAAGCATAAAACGGCTGAGTTTGAGAAGCTGTTGGAAGAGAATCCCTATCTGCAGAAGTCTATGGAAGACCAGTTTGTACCAAAGATGCAGTTCTCCTATGACTATCGCAGTCCGCTGACCTATCGAAATCCCATTTCTTGGTGGACGACAGTCAGCGAAGCCTCGAATATCTTGTCGTTGGGCTATGCCATCTTTGGAGAGAAATGGAGTGAGAAAGGGAAGACGATGTTCAAGAATCCCTATGCCCAGTTCTTCAAAGTGGAAACCAATTTCACCAAGATGTGGCACCTTTCAGAAAAGTCTTCAGTCGTAGGACATGCCAATGTCGGCGTGCTGTGGTGTTATGGTAATTCCGACTTTGCTCCTTATTCGGAACTGTTCTATGTGGGTGGTGCCAATTCTATCCGTGCGTTTAATGTACGTTCTATAGGTCCGGGTAAGTATTTCCCTGAGACACGTCGTATGTCATATGTAGAGCAAACGGGTGACCTGAAGGTGCAGTTCAATTTGGAATACCGTCCGCATCTATTTGGCAATGTGTATGGAGCGTTGTTCCTGGATGCCGGCAATGTGTGGTCGTTGCATGAGGATGATACACGTCCGGGTGCCAAGTTCTATTTCAAGAACATCATCAAGGAAATGGCATTGGGTACGGGAATCGGTCTCCGTTACGATTTGGGTTTCTTTACCATCCGTTTAGACTGGGGTATCGGTCTGCATGTGCCATACGAAACAGGTAAGAGCGGATTCTATAATATTGCGAAGTTCAAAGACGGACAAGCCTTCCATTTGGCGATAGGTATGCCGTTCTAATTCATTTTTGGGCTTTTTCTTTGTATTTCGCTTATTTAGTTGTATCTTTGCGCTTTGAAACTGTGCGAAATTTCAAAATTAATATAAATATGAAACCAACATTATTTCTTTTGGCTGCCGGTATGGGAAGCCGTTACGGAGGTTTGAAGCAATTAGACAGTCTTGGTCCCAATGGTGAGACCATCATGGACTATAGCATCTATGACGCTATTCAGGCAGGTTTTGGTAAAGTGGTATGGGTCATCCGTAAGGATTTCGAGGAGCAGTTCCGTACACAGATCCTGTCTAAGTATGAAGACAAGATTCCTTGTGAACTGTGTTTCCAGGGACTCGACGCGCTACCTGAAGGATTCACCGTTCCAGAGGGACGTCAGAAGCCGTGGGGTACTAACCACGCCGTATTGATGGGTAAGGACGTCATCAAGGAACCGTTCTGTGTCATTAACTGTGATGATTTCTACAATCGCGATGCCTTTATGGTCATTGGCAAGTTCCTGTCAGAGCTGCCTGAAGGTACAGAAAACCAGTATGCAATGGTCGGTTTCCGTGTAGGCAATACGCTCAGCGAGAATGGTACGGTGGCTCGTGGTGTCTGTTCAACAGATGCGCAGGGACATCTGACAACCGTTGTCGAGCGTACAGAGATTATGCGTACCTCTGCCGATGGAACCCAGACAGGTGCTGATCAGGCTGTTCGCTATAAGGATGAAGACGGCAACTGGGTAGCTGTTGACGACAATACACCTGTCAGCATGAATATGTGGGGTTTCACACCCGACTATTTCAGATACAGCGAGGAGTATTTCAAGGAGTTCCTGTCTGATGAGAAGAACATGTCGAACCTGAAGGCAGAGTTCTTTATCCCGCTGATGGTGAACAAGCTCATTACCGACAAGACGGCAACAGT
>CADBAP010000057.1 GCA_902792685.1 uncultured Prevotellaceae bacterium | reverse complement strand
TTCGACGGTGTCATCAAATATCTGCGCAACGTGATGGACAATGACGATTCGGCCGCAGGGCAGAAATGGGCCGACCAGTTTCTGGCCACCACTGCCTGTCCGGAATGCAAGGGACAGCGACTGAATCGTGAGGCGCTTTCTTATAAGATATGGGACAAGAATATCTCCGAGTTGGCCGATATGGATATCACAGACCTGCGTGAATGGCTGGAAGAGGTTCCTAACCACATGGAGCCGCAACAGCAGCAGATAGCTGGCGAGATTATCAAGGAGTTGCGCAAACGCATCGACTTCCTGCTGGAAGTAGGACTCGACTATCTGTCGCTGAACAGACCTTCGGCATCACTGTCGGGTGGTGAGAGTCAGCGCATCCGCCTGGCCACACAAATCGGTTCGCAACTGGTCAATGTGCTGTATATCCTCGATGAACCCAGTATCGGACTCCATCAGCGCGACAACGAACGGCTCATCAACAGCCTGAAGGAACTACGCGATTTGGGCAATACGGTGATTGTCGTAGAGCACGACCGCGATATGATGCTGGCTGCCGACTATATCATCGATATCGGTCCGCGAGCAGGCAGAAAAGGCGGAGAAGTCGTCTTCCAAGGAACACCCGCAGAGATGATGAAAAGCGGCACCCTGACGGCCCAATACCTCAGCGGAAACCTAACGGTTAACGATAACGATTCTTCTAACGTTAACGATAACCCTAACGATAACCTCCCTAAAGCCCTTAAGGTATCTAAAGTCTCTAAGGCATCTTCTCCCCTCCCTCAACAGGGAGGGGTCGGAGATGGGTCTCTCATTCTTCACGGCTGCTCTGGCAACAACCTCAAGCACGTGGACGTCAGTTTCCCGCTCGGAAAACTCATCGTGGTAACGGGAGTATCTGGTTCCGGCAAGTCCACACTCGTCAACGAGACGCTGCAACCCATCCTCTCGAAGCATTTCTACCGTTCGCTGAAAAAGCCGATGCCGTATGACAGCATCGACGGTTTGGAGCTTATCGACAAGGTGGTGAGCGTGGATCAGAGTCCGCTGGGGAGGACACCGCGTTCGAATCCGGCTACCTATACGGGTGTGTTTAGCGACATCCGCTCGCTGTTCGTCAACCTGCCGGAAGCAAAGATGCGAGGATACAAGCCCGGCCGTTTCTCTTTCAATGTGAAGGGCGGACGCTGCGAGGCATGTAGCGGCAACGGATACAAGACGATTGAGATGAACTTCCTGCCCGACGTGATGGTGCCTTGTGAAGTTTGTCACGGGAAACGCTACAACCGTGAGACCCTGGAGGTGAGATATAAGGGCAAGAGTATTGCCGACATTCTGGATATGACTATCAACCAGGCGGTGGAATTCTTTGAGGCCGTACCGAATATCCTGCAGAAAATCAAGACCATACAGGATGTGGGATTGGGATATATCAAACTGGGACAGCCTTCGACAACGCTGTCGGGTGGAGAAAGTCAACGCGTAAAACTGGCAACGGAACTCGCCAAGCGTGATACGGGGCACACCTTATATATATTAGATGAACCGACAACGGGATTGCATTTTGAGGATATCAGTGTGCTGATGAAGGTATTACGGCGGTTGGTGAATCGCGGCAATACGGTCATCATCATCGAACACAATCTGGATGTCATCAAACTGGCCGACCACATCATCGACCTGGGACCTGACGGCGGACGCAACGGCGGTCAGATCCTTGCAACAGGAACGCCCCAAGAAGTGGCTAAAAGTAAATTGGGATATACACCAGCGTTCCTCAAAAAAGAAGGACTTTAAGTTACTCCTTCTCTCCCCTCCCTTGGGAGGGGTCGGGAGTGGGGTCATTCCTCCAACGGCACACAACACCAGCGCGAGATCTTCAGCATTACGCCTATACCGGGAATCTCTTTGAGAAGGTAATATTTCTTGCTCTTACGCACCAGTCGGCCAGTCATTCCTTTCAGCGGTCCGAATTTCACCAAGACGGGAGAACCGGGTTTCATCTTCGCCTCTTCCTCGCTAAGATATTCACGCAGTTCGATTTCCGGATTACACATCATGCGGAACTCATACATCTGACGCGCAGGAATCTCGTATAAGTCTCTGGATTCCTTGTTCTTACGAATAGCAAACATGGTGTAGGGAGATTCGTCCATCAGCTTGTACAACTGTGCATCATCAACCGTCTTTTTAACAAAAAGCAGATTCCTCACAACAGGTCGTAATTCACGATGAGGCTTGCCTTTCTTGTCTTGGCAGATGTTGTATTCCTTCGGGATAAAGGTCTCCATACCATTATCCTTGAAATACTGGTCTATCTGACGCTGTTTCAAGTAAGACAAGCGTATTGCTATCCAGGGCAACTTGCTTTCGTCGCTGGTAAGCTGCTGGTGTTCATCGTTTATTTGACTGCTGTCTATCATCGTTTGTCTGATTGCAGGTTTTCGTTGTTATTCGTTTTGAACTGATCAATCGTCGTCTTCAGCAACGTCACATCCTTCACAGCCGGCTCACTTTCGAAACAGGTATTCAGGTCGATACCAATAAACTGCGGATGACGGAAACCCAAGATACGGGCAACATCATCAGCACCCAGCTCACCGCCCAAAAGGAACGGAACCTGTCCCTTGTAGTTTTTCAGCAGGCTCCAGTCGGTCTGTTTGGTGCTGCCATCGGTTCCTGTTGCAGACATATCAAACAGGAAATAGTCAACAACCGGCTCGAATGCCTGACACTGCTGCAGATCAGCCACATCGTACACACGAATCACCTTCATCACCTTCACGTCCGGTTGGATATCCGGCTGCAACGTATGCTTCAGGTTGTCAATCATCACAGGACTCTCGTCACCCTGCAACTGTACGATATCAAGTTGATAGTTATAGACGCGCGTCACAATATTCTGCGGCATATCATCAGCAAAGACACCTACACGCTTCACCGATGCAGCTATCTGATTGTCTTTCAAAGAAGAATAGTCGGGGATGATACCCGCCCTGCTACTGATTTGCTGCACATAACGAGGGCTGTCCGGACGGAAATCAAACCCCATCCAGTCAACACCCAATACTGCCACTTCGCGAATATTATCGGCATCGCGCATGCCACAAATCTTGATGATCATACATTATAATCAACGCACGTACACAAGAAATATTTCACGGAAGAAAAAATATTTCATCGGGATATAATAATTTGCAGAAGTATGCGTTTAATATACAGACAATTCCATTGAAAAGATTATTCACCCCAAAAATTCCGCGCCTATGCAGTATTTTACTTCCGAAGAAAACCCATCAGAGAAAACATTGAACATCATTCGACAGATTGCCCATACCTATCGGGTAGTCAAAAGTAACGGGAACACCTATTCCTATTGTTTGAACTGATGACGACAACAACATCCTAGTACCTGAACGCTCATGAAAACACTGGTATCACCCTCTTTGCTTTCAGCTGATTTCACCAATCTGAAAGCCGACATTGATATGATTAACCGTAGCGAGGCCGACTGGCTGCATATGGATATCATGGATGGCACCTTCGTGCCCAATATCTCCTTTGGTTTCTCTGTTCTGGAGCCTGTTGCAGAAATCTGCAAGAAACCGCTCGACGTGCATTTCATGACCATCACACCAGACCAATGGATTGCGAAAACCGCCAAATTGGGTGCTATGATGATGAATGTACACTATGAAGCTTGTCCACACTTGAACCGCACCATCCAAGCGATACACGATGCCGGCATGAAAGCTGGCGTCACACTGAATCCCGCCACACCTGTTTGCATGCTGGAAGACATCATCAAAGAGGTAGATATGGTGCTGTTGATGAGTGTGAACCCAGGATTTGGTGGACAGACATTCATCGAGAACACCATCGACAAGGTGATTGCCCTGCGACGACTCATTCAAGAAAAAGACAGCAGTGCCCTCATTGAAATCGACGGTGGTGTACAAGACGAAACAGCACCACGACTGGTGAAGGCGGGTGCTGATGTATTGGTAAGCGGCAGTTACATCTTCAAATCTAAAGATCCGTTAGCCACCATTCATGATCTAAGAGAACTGGGAGAAACCATTTCGTTATGACGACATAACGACATAACGAAATAATGATTATGCCAACTGCAACTGGATATTGTGCTGCTTCGCCATGCGGCGCAAGTTCAGGATAGCATAGCGCATACGTCCCAGGCTGGTATTGATACTGACACCCGTCATTTCAGCTATCTCCTTGAAAGACAGATCCTGATAGAAACGCATGAACACCACCTCGCGCTGCGGTGCAGGCAGGTTGTTCATCATCTTCTTCACATCTGCCATTACCTGCATATTCACAAACTGACTCTCGATGCTTCCATCAAGCAGGTCGTCTTTGCGTCCTAAATTCGACAGGTCGTTTTCGCGCGGCGCCTCAACAATCTTGTCGGAACGCTGCTCACGATACCAATCCATAATCACATTATGGGCAATACGCATAATCCATGCACTGAACTTTCCACTGGTGGTGTACTTTCCTTGTTGCATACGAGTGACTACTTTCACGAAAGTTTCCTGAAAGATGTCATCAGCTACATCGCGGTCTCTAACCACGAAGAGAATGTAAGAGAACAATTTCGATTGGTTGCGCGAGAGCAACAAATCAAAAGCCCTGTTGTTTCCATTTACATAAGATAACGCCAACTGTTCGTCGGTCATCTCATTCAGATTATTCATTCCTTAAATTCCAATTGATTCTAAGTAATGCTGTTCCGATAGGCTTTTGTTTTGTTGTTTTAAAGTTACTATTTGTTTAGAAATCGCGGCAAAGATACACACTTTTATCTTTTTGTGCAAATTTTTAACACAAAAAATTAGTTTTAGTCCAACAATTCCCAATTATTGGCACCAATATCTTTAATGCCTTTCAGTCCTAAATAGGTGGTACGATAGCCGAAAACACGCAGCCGTTTACCGTGATTCTCAGGATGTTCATCCAAATTGACGGCATCCCGAATCTTCGATCCACTTTTCAATTGAATTGATATGGTCTTTTCTACATTCCGTTCGCTGGGATCATCAGCAAGCAAGACGGCTGAGGAATAGGTGAACGGAGCAGTAAACTCAGCATTATTCTTATTCTGGGCGCAAGCTGCGACAATATATCCCGTCACATAAACCCCTGGCAGATTAGCCGCATTGATAAACTGAGTAACGTTCAATTCGTCACCAGTTTTGTATCCGTCACCATTGTTATCGTTCCCGTCCGTGATATTGGGGTCCTCATACGGTGTATCACCGTCATAGTCTGTATCTTCCCATTCCGTTTCTTCATCGGAATCATTATTATCAGACGCATTTCCCCCACCCTGCTCCGTGTTCTCTTCAATTTCTTCCTCGTATGGCGATTTCTCGCAACTGGCGAAAGACAGTACGGCCACAGCAATCCATAAGACAAATCGTGTTTTCATATCGAAATCGTTTATATTGTGAAAGTTAGATGTATATGATGTTGCAAAAGTAATGATTCTTTTTCTTCCAACCAAATAATATCCATATTTTCTATCCCTTCTACTGCCCCCTTCCCTTTGGGAGGGGTTGGGGGGAGGCACCAAAAAAGAGGTTGGTGCAGGAAGCTACCAACCTCGCTGAGGAATAGATTTCGAAAGCTCGAAATCCAAAAAACATGCGGCAAATATAGAACATTCATTTCATAAATGCAAATTTTTGCAAAGAAAAATGCGTTTTTTATGTATTTTCACCTATTATTATTAATAATTTTCGTATCTTTGTCACCCATAAACCAATCAAACGAACAAATTATTAATCACAAAATACCCAAACAAATCATGCGAAAAATGAAATTGATGCTGCTCTGTTTGTTGTTGCCGATGGCTGCATTGGCGGACAACTGGAACAACGAACTGTACAAGCAGATTGAACAGAGTGTGCAGGAGCCGACTTTTGCGGATCAAGTGTTTAACATCACAAAGTATGGCGCCTCAACAAAAGCAACTGCTGCAAAGAATCAGAAGGCCATCAACAAGGCTATTGACGAGTGTTCCAAGAAAGGCGGCGGTAAGGTGATTGTACCAGCCGGCACATTTGAGACGGGTCCGATTACGCTGAAGAGCAACGTAAATCTGGAAATCCAGAAAGACGGAAAGTTGCTTTTTGCTTTCGACCAGAAACTCTTCCCCATCGTTCTGACACGATGGGAAGGTATGGACTGTATGAACTACCAGCCCTGTATCTATGCTTACGGTGAGAAGAACATCGCCATTACCGGTGAGGGAACCATCGACGGTAACGGAAGCAACGACACCTGGTGGAAGATGTGTGGCAAAGACCGTTTCGGTTGGACGCCCGACTTGAAGGAAAGTCAGAAGATTGGTCGTCCGCTGTTGTTTGAATACAGCGAGGCAGGCAAGCCTTTCGAGGAGCGTAACATGAAGGATACAGGTCTGCGTCCACAGCTCATCAACCTGTATAAGTGTGACAATGTGGCCATCAAGGACGTCACGCTGCTGCGTTCACCATTCTGGGTAATCCATCCGCTGATTTGCAAGAATCTGTTGGTGAAAGGTGTGAAGATCTGGAACGAAGGACCTAACGGTGACGGCTGCGACCCTGAGTCGTGCGAGAATGTCATCATCGAAGACTGTGAGTTCCATACGGGCGACGACTGTATCGCCATCAAGAGCGGTCGCAATGCCGACGGTCGCATTTGGAACCTTCCTTCGAAGAATATCATCGTTCGCAACTGTACGATGGAAGACGGTCACGGTGGTGTGGTTGTCGGTTCTGAGATCACCGGTGGCTGCCAGAACGTATTTGTAGAAAACTGCAAGATGGACTCTCCCAACCTCGACCGCGTGCTGCGTATCAAAACCAACACCTGTCGCGGTGGTATCATTGAGAACATCTATATGCGTGATGTCACTGTCGGACAGTGCAAGGAGTCTGTGATGCGCATCAACCTTGGTTACGAACCCAACGAACCCGCCAAGCGCGGCTTCATTCCTACCGTTCGCAACGTCTATATGAGCAATGTCACCTGTCAGAAGAGTCAGTTCGGTATCAAACTGAACGGATTGGACGAAGCCGACAACATCTACAACATCAACGTGGAGAACTGTCAGTTCAATGGTGTCAGCATCATGCCTGTTGAGCGTACCGGCAAAAGTCACGATATCCACTTTGACAACCTCTTTGTGAATGGTAACCTTATCTTAGCACAGAAGCCCTACAAGAACTATAGCGAATGGATGACTCATTCTGAAATGACACGTGTACCCCACTCCTATCTGTTGGACTTCCCGAAGAACAACAATCCTCGCTGGAGCTATACCAGCGGTACGGAGATGGGTGCGATGTTCGACACCTATATGGCCTACAAGGATGAAAGCATCCTGAACTACTTGAAGGAATATCCTGCAGAAATGATTGATGCCAATGGTAATGCGAAAGGATACAAATATGAGGACTTCAACCTGGACAATGTTCGTCCGGGTAAGGTGCTCTACGACATCTACCAGCTTGATCCACAGGCAAAAGACCTGAAGTTACTGCAGACGCTCTTTAAGCAATTGGAGAAGCAGCCGCGCACCAAAGAAGGCGTTTTCTGGCACAAAGCCATCTATGCTTATCAAGTGTGGCTCGATGGTATCTTCATGGGCCTTCCCTACTACACGAAGGCTGCCAAGATGATGAAGGGTGACAAGAAAGCCATCAAAGTTTACAACGATGCCGTTGACCAGATTGTCAAGACCGACAAGCGCACCTATGATGCGAAAACTGGTTTGTGGAAACACGCTTGGGACGAAACACACACACAATTCTGGGCTAATCCGGAGACAGGTCTTTCCCAGCACACTTGGGCAAGAGCAATGGGTTGGTACACAATGGCGATGATTGAAGTCCTCGACAACCTGCCTGAGAACTACGCTCGTCGTCAGGAAGTCATCGATATTTTCAAGAAAGCGATGACCGCATTGGTGAAATGTCAGGATGCAAAAACTGGCGTTTGGTATGATGTACTCGATGTGAAAGACCCCAGAAACTATCTGGAGTCCACCGCGTCCTCGATGTTTGCCTACTGTCTGCTGAAAGGTTATCGCAAAGGTTACCTCGACGCCAGTTTCCGCGATGCAGGTGTGAAAGCCTACAACGGCATTCTGAAACAGTTTATCAAGGTGAACGCCGACAAGACTATTTCGCTGACACAGTGCTGCGAGGTGAGCGGTCTTGGTCCGGGTGTCACCCCTGTCGTTTTGAAGGCTGCTCCAAATGTAAAGGAGAACAAGCGTCGCGATGGCTCTTTCGAATACTATATGAGTGAACCTATCCGCGATAACGACGGAAAGGGTGTTGGTCCATTCATCTGGGCTTCATTGGAAATGGAACAACAAGGATTACCGATAAAGGAGTAAAGGGACCCCACCCCTTCCCTCCTAAGGGAGGGGTAAAGTTTCAAAAGAAAAAAAGTATGAAACGTTTTTTAATTAGTCTCTGTTCTGCTGTCTTCGCACTTGGTGCGATGGCTCAAAACAGTTACGACCTGAATGCGCCCTTCGGATTCTGCACCCGTAGTTCGCGTACGACAGCAACCGCTTACGACATCACTGGCGGAGGCTGCTATACTTATCCGATACCCAGTGATTTCACGGGCAAAGTTGTCGTATTGAAATCCAACGGTCAGGACATGAAGGGTACAATTCAGAACACCATCAAGAACGGCGAAAACAAAGTCATCATCTTCGATGGCTCCGATGGCGATTTCTACGTTTCGAGCAACGTACCTGTTACCGCTTCAAACAAGACACTCTTAGGTATCAACAATGCCCGAATCTGTACCACATGGCATGTAACCGATGAAATCAAGGCAGCCCTTGATGCTGCTGGAGTACCCGGTATGAGTACCAGTAGTGGCGGTGGTACGCTACCCAACGGCCAATATGTAAGTGAAGAGGCAGAATACAATACACGTAAGATCATTATGCAGATGACGGGTGACAATACAGAGAAGTACCGTAATTCGGGCATTCTTACCTTTAACGGCTGTCAAAACATCATCATCCGCAACATCACCTTCGTGGGTCCTGGCTCTATCGATGTGGGCGGCAGCGACCTTATTTCGTCATTGAATAGTGCCAACCACATCTGGGTTGACCATTGTGCGTTTACAGACGGAATGGACGGAAACTTCGATATCACTCAAAGCGCCGACTTCCATACGGTCAGCTGGTGTACATTCAGTTATACCGACCGTTCATATATGCACCAGAACACCAACCTTATTGGTAGTAGCGACAGCGAAGCCACAGGATTCCTGAACACCACCTTTGCTTTCAACTGGTGGGGTGAAGGCTGCAAACAGCGTATGCCGATGGCTCGTGTGGGAAAAATTCACATGCTGAACAACTATTTCACCAGCACAACCGCTGGCAACTGCATCAATCCTCGCAAGAACTCTGAGTTCCTCATTGAGGGCAACTATATTGCCGAAGGCGTGAAGCATTACTATGGTGAGAGCAGTTCAAAAGCGGTGACATGGAAATCAGACAACTATATTGCCGAAGGAAGCATACCTGATTCCAAAGGCTCTACTGTCACCGTACCTTATACATATACAGTTGCCCCATACAGCATTGTGCCTGAAACAGTGAAACAGTATGCTGGTGCAACGCTTTTTACAGAAACTCCTTCCGAAATCCAGTCATTGGACAATACGACCCCATCATCAATTGCCCCCAATACTCCCATCTACAACCTTGCCGGTCAGCGAGTCGACAAGAACTACAAGGGTATTGTTATCAAAAACGGTAAAAAGATATTCATTAAATAAAGAAATTCTAAGGTCCTTAAACTCCCTAAGGTCCCTAAAATAACAGAAAGAAAAATATATGAAAAAGATTGTTTTATCATTCCTCATGGCTGTTGTCGGCCTGACAGCAACAGCACAAGCTCCCGCCTTTCCTGGAGCTGAGGGACACGGTCGCTATGTGACTGGCGGACGGGCCAGTAACGGCACCACCAATGTTTATCACGTCACAAACCTTCAGGACAACACCTCTGGAAGTATTGTCGGTTCTTTGAGATGGGCATTGAACCAAGCAGGACCACGCACCATCGTTTTTGATGTTGCCGGTGTTATTCCGCTCAAAGCCGAACTGCTCATCAAAGCCAACACCACGATTGCCGGACAGACAGCACCTTCACCTGGTATCACATTGCGTTACTACACCGTTCGTCCTAACGGAAACAACATCATCATGCGCTTTATCCGCATCAGACGCGGACAGGAGAAAGACGTGAACGACGGAGCAGACGCCACATGGGCACGTAACCTCACAGGCATCATCCTCGACCACTGTTCCTTCAGTTGGAGTATTGATGAAGTAGCATCATTCTACGACAACAACAACTTCACAATGCAATGGTGTACACTTGGCGAGAGCTTGAATAATGCCGGACATGGAAAAGGTGCTCATGGTTACGGCGGCATCTGGGGTGGCAAACTTGCATCCTTCCACCATAATCTCATCTGTCACGTCAACAACCGTTCACCCCGTTTCAATGGGGCGCGCTACAATTGGACAGGATATACCAGCAACAAACGCTACAGCGAGTTCAATTGGAAGAATGCGGTACAGTCTGAAAATGTAGATTTCCGCAACTGCGTCATCTATAATTGCGGTAACGGATGCTACGGAGGTCCTGGCGGCGGTCAAATCAACATGGTCAACAATTACTATAAAACGGGACCTGCCGGCAACACCACTCAAATCACAACCGCATCGGTTGCCAACTCTACCAGCTCAAGTGACAACAAAACCTATTGGGACATGTTCAGCCGCTACTATATCAGCGGAAACCAACTGAACAATACAACGGATGCCGACTGGGGAAAAGTTTCCTATGATAGTGGAACCAAGCAGAAGAATGGCATTCGTTATACACCAGACCCCAATCACTACTATGGTACCGACATAACCTATGAAAATATTGATGGCACTGATTGTGTCAGCATGGTGTTGAACGAACCCATTGACATGGGAGAGATTACAACACACACAGCCGCAACAGCCTTCAATAAAGTATTGGATTATGGAGGCGCTTCGCTCATCCGTGACAATGTGGATGAACGGTATGCAACAGAAGCGAGAACCGGAACAGCAACCTATTCCGGTTCTGTCACAAAGAAACCCGGCAGAATCGATTTGGTTTCAGATGTCAACGGATATACAGAAGCAAACTTTGGTACAGGTACAAGACCTTCTGACTTCGATGCTGACAAAGACGGTATCGCTGATGCATGGGAACAGGCAAACGGTGGCGACCTCAATCCCAACGAGTACACGTTGGACAGCGAGAAAAGATGGTACACAAATCTTGAGGTCTATCTGAACAGTCTTGTAGAGGACATCATGAAGGCGGGCAACAGCGAAGGCACAAGCAACTATACGGAGTATTACCCTGCCTATCAGACTCCCAGCGCTGTAGAAAGTATTGACTATACCATGAACAAGTGCATAGCAACCGAATACTTCAACATCGCCGGACAACGCGTAGGCAACCAAGCCAAAGGTGTTGTGATTATGAAGCAACGGTTGGCAAACGGACAGGTTGTTACCAAGAAGGTGATGAAGTAAAGTCAAAAGCTACACCTTATTATATATATAAGGATTTCAACTACTACAGGCAAATTCACAACATGGTGGGTTTGCCTGTTTTCTATTTCTACAAGTTCCGTAAACGTTTGCATAAATATAATAGGTGAAATGCTTGCTACTATTCTCCATTTTTTCGTAACTTTGCAGCAAACTATTTAAGATATCGAACCTAAACCGGAAAGCGAATATTTTCATTTTATAAACCATATTATTAACTAAAACAAACTTTATGAAGTACAAATTATTACGTTATGGACTGCTAAGTCTCTTAGTCATGCTATTCTGCGGAAACGCTTATAACAATCAAGACGGTACTTTGCTGACTGCTGAAGAGCAGGTGGAGGGTACAGCCGTAGAGTTCGGCGTAGCTGTCGATAGTGATGGCAAGACTGTCCGCGTAGCTGCTGACGATGCTTCGTCTATCGCTACAATCTCTGGAAAATACCACAGTGACCACGGAATGACAGGTTTGAAGACTGTCGTTGCAGTTCCTGGTCCTGTGAAAATTATCATTGGCACATGTACCTATTCTGGAAATACGATTACTGTAACAAACAGTAACGGCGACAAAGTAATTGAACATCCCATTACTGACGAACAAGATGCTGGAAGAATAATCACAGCAATGTTATTGAACTGACATACGAAGGTGAGGCAACAACGTTGACGATTTCCGGTATGGCCTATTGCCCATTTATTGCTGTAAAAGAATACGTTGCTCCCGTTGCACAGGACGTAACCGCTACATGGGACTTTGTAAACAACTGTGCAAACCTGGCACCTAAGAGTGAAGGTGGCAGCTATACCGCTACAACGATGGCTTCTGATGTCGATGGTATTCAGATGAATATTGTTTATAATGGTGGCGCCATCAAGAACAATGACAACAGTTATCAGGTTTCCACAGGTGTAGAAATGCAGATTCCTGTGAAGAACGCAGGTGACCTTATCACCGTAAAAGGCTATCCCAGCTACTCGAAGTACACAATTGGCAACAACGCAGAAGAACTGACCGGCGACAATACCTACAAGGCTAAAGGTAGTGATGCCGAGGCAGGTTATGTAGCAGTTACCTCTAAGGATGGCAACAACTACTACCTCTCTATCTCTGTTGTACAGTATGCACCGAAAGAGAAGATTACCCTCGACAACGAGCCTGCTTCTGCTACCTTCCCATTCAACGAGGGTACAGAAGGCCAGAAGGCTACCTTCTCTAATGCTGACTACTTCCTGACCAGCAAGGTAACACACGGAAGCAACTGGACCATTAAGGACAAAACAACTTATGCAGGTACAACAGAGACTCGTTTGGAGCCTACTGCTCAGCATAATGACAATCTGACTGATGACGACGTTGTACGCTTCCTCATCAACTCGAAACCTGGTTTCACATTCACTCCGACAAAGGTATCCTTCAAAGCTAACCGTTACGGTACTGATAATGGTCTGATCGATGCTTACTGGCAGAATCCTGACGGTACAACTGTTAAACTTGAAACGGGTATTAGTCCAGAACGCAACAATTCGGATAAGAATACTGAGAAATCTTATGAAATCACAGGTGCAACTTCTGGTGAAGGCGTATGCGGTTTGAAACTCTTCCTTTACAAACTGCAGTCTGGTAAGCAGATTGGTCTTGCTGACATCGTAATCGAAGGTACACTTACTGGTACCGAAAAGGATGTTCCTGTCCTCGCTTCGTTCACGCTCAACGGCAACGAATATGAAGCAGAAGACGTATTCGGCGATGCTTACGAGGCAACACTCGAACTGCCGAAGGCTCAGGCGATGGTTAGCGCAACCAATCCTTTGACTGAAGTAAAAGCAAAGAGCGGTGAAGTTGGCACCATCACTTATGACAATAAGGATAACGCCTGCACCGTTACCATTCCGATGACTGCCGGTGAAACAGCTATGGATTACGTACTGAACGTAGTCTTCAAGCCAGACTTCACGCTGAGCTACCTCGACACAGAAGGTAACGTGCTGAAGACACAGCTCGTAGAAAAAGATGCTGCCATCGGTGAGTTCGCTTACGACATCAACGATGTTGCTGCTACGAAGGACGGTTACAAGGCTCGCGGTTGGTTCAAGACCGGTGTTGTCGGTGAAAAGTACACCACAGCCGACATCATCACAGCCAACACCAAGCTCTATGCTGTTCAGACACCGATTGAAGTAGTTAGCACACACGACAAGTACGTCTTCGATCTGACCAAGAAGACCTTCTATGCAGAAGACCATGAGGCATTCAATCCTTCTGGTGATGGCTACTACTGGCACGATGCACAGCACGGCTGGGCATTCAAGAACGGCAACAAGATTGACCTGCTCGTAGGTCCAAAGGCGATTGTTTCTGTCACGCTCTGCCGCTATGGAAATGCCGATGATATCATCATCACTGAGGGCGAAACCCAAATTGGTACACTGCCAGGCAAGAACAATACCGAAACTGACGGTGAAATTGTAGCCTTCAACTATGAGGGTGCAGGCGGCACGATTACACTGAATCTGAATACCACTGGTGAGATGTATATCCACGGAGTGAAGATATCCAACGTGGCTGAAGTTAACTACGACAACGACGGTCAGTGGTACTTCGTGAAGCCAGGCGATGCTGGTAGCTTCATGGATGTATTGGATGTTGTCAATGGCAAGAATGCAGCAGCAGATGCTGAGCGCGCATTCATCTTCCTGCCCGACGGCACTTACGACCTCGATGCAACTGTCAAGACAGCCATCAGCGGTAAGAATATCTCTATCATCGGACAGTCGATGGACAAGACCATCATCGTGACCAAGCCCGACAAGAGTATTGAGGGACTGGGGTCTGCCGATATGTTCCAGGCTAGCACGCAAGACCTGTATCTGCAGGATCTGACGCTGCAGAACGCACTCGACTACTACAACGCTGGTTCAGCCGGTCGTGCAGCCGTACTGCAGGATGCTGGTACTCGTACCATCGGTAAGAACATTCGTATGCTCTCTTATCAGGATACCTACTACAGCTCTAACGCCAGCCAGAAGGCATACTGGGAGAATTGTGATATCCACGGAACTGTTGACTTCATCTGCGGCGGTGGCGATATCCGCTTCCAGAACACCACTATCACGCTTGAAAAACGTGAGGTTTCAACCGATCCAAGTAAAGACGGTAAGGGTGGACGTACCATCACTGCTCCTACCACAAATACCAAGTTCGGTTACGTCTTCGACGGTTGTACCATCGTTGACCTCTCAGGAGGCAAGGGTGACTGGAACTTCGGTCGTACCTGGCAGAATGAGCCTGTCTGCGTCTATCTGAACACCACACTCGACGATGTAGCTAAGGCTACCCTCGTTGCTTCACGTTGGACTCAGAAGGGTATGAACAACAAAGACCCGAAGGTATTTGGCGAGTACAACACGATGGATGCTGCCGGCAACAACATCACTCCTGCCAGCAACAAGATCACCTCGTTCGGTGGAACCTTCGAGACCATCCTGACTGCTGAAGAGGCAAATACATATTCATACAGCAATATGTTCGGAGAATGGATGCCCGGTGACTTCACCAGGCAGCTGGAGGCTCCGAATGCCACCTATGCTAATGGTACGGTTACATGGACTCCTGCCGACGACGGTGCTATTGCCTACATGATTGAGAAGGACGGCGTGTTTGTTGGTATCACAACTGGAAGCAGCTTCGACATCGATATTGATGCAGCCAAAGAGAAACTGGCTATCCGTTCTGCGAACCCACGTGGTGGATTCGGTGAGGCTAAGCAAGTTGAAGGCACTGCTACCAAGATTGATACCATCAACACGAATACCAAGCAGGAAGACAATGTCATCTACAACCTGCAGGGTATGCGCGTCAACCATCCGACAAAGGGTATCTATATCATTAATGGTAAGAAAGTCGTAATTAAGTGAGAGAAGAATTGAGCTTGCTCGGATTCTTCCGAACGTGAACGAGTTCGAGCGAAGCTCAAAGGTTGTGATGAAGTAACGTCATAACGAAATGACGACATAACGTTATAACGACATAACGAATCCTAAAATCAAGGGCGGAGAGTTCATTCTCTTCGCTCTTTTTTTGTGATATGATAGCTGAAATGCTGTTTGAACGTATCGCATTTCAGAACAATTATGTGTTTTTTGGGGAGAATCATGTAATCGTTTTCGCAGTTTTTTGTGTTAATTATTTGTAGCATTCATAAAAATTGCTTATTTTTGTACGCTAGAAGTCGCAAGACTGAAAAAACGATATTTATTTATTCACTAATCTAATAACAAATTATGTCTAAAAAGTTAAAGAACATTGTTCGTTACGCGCTCACATGCGTGTTCCTATTGACTGTAGGCACAGCAGCAGCGCAGCAGACAATTACTGGTACTATCGTGGACTCAACAGGCGAACCCGTCATCGGCGCTACCGTCAAGGAGCAAGGTACGACGAATGCTGCCGTTACAGACTTCGATGGTAACTTTTCTTTGTCTGTTTCCGGCAAGAAACCTGTTGAGATTTCATACATTGGTATGAAGACGAAGACGGTAGATGTAGCCGGTAAGAGTAGTATCAACGTGACGTTGGAAGACGAAGCCAACGATTTGAACGAAGTGGTAGTCATCGGTTACGGTACGGTACGCAAAAAGGATTTGACAGGTGCTGTGGCACAAGTCGGAGCCAAAGAAATTGAGAATATTCCTGTAGCAGATGTTTCTCAGGCACTTCAAGGAAAGTTGTCAGGTGTAAACGTCACAATTGCTGATGGTGCACCTGATGCTGAGACAAACATCCGCGTGCGTGGTGGTGGTTCTCTGTCACAGGACAACTCTCCGCTTTATATCGTTGACGGTTTCGAGGTCTCATCCATTGATGATATCTCCCCCTCAGAAATTGAAACGATTGACGTTTTGAAAGATGCATCTTCAACTGCTATCTATGGTGCAAAGGGCGCAAACGGTGTAATTATTGTAACTACAAAGAGTGGAGGTTCTACCGACGGTCTTATGCCTAAGATTGATTTCAACGCAAGTTGGGGTTGGAAGACAGCCACAAAATTCCAAAAGGTGCTTCCTGCATACGATTACGCTATGGCAAAATATGAGATGACAACAGGTTCTACCAATAACCCCACATCTTACACGAAACGTAATGGTTTAGGTTATTACAGTGACCTTGACATCTACAAGAGCGTTGCTGGTACTGATTATCAGGATGAAATCTTCGGTCGCACAGGTTTCCAGCAGATATATAACGTGAATATTGCTGGAAACGTCAAAGATTTGAAGTATAATGTAACCTATGCTCACGATGACCAGAATGCTATTATGTTAGGCTCTGGTTCTAGCAAAAACAATATTAGTGCCAAGCTAAAATACAAATTAAACAAATACATTACCTTGGATGCCAATGTACGTTTATCTTATCAGAAAGTAGAAGGTCTTGGTTCCGGTGCTGATACCAACGAGTCAAATGCGGCTACTAGTATCGTAGCTAACTCTGTTGCCTATTCCCCCATTGCAAACGTAGCCATAGACGACGATGATGATGAGCTTCAACGCACCAACACTTATTCTCCACTACAGCGTTTGCAGGGTACATATAAATTAGTTACTAACAACAAGCAGACCTATAACTTCGGTATTGGATGGAAGCCCTGGAAGAATTGGACTTTTAAAACAGAATTCAGTTACAACCATAACAACAAGGTAACCGATCAGGTATGGACTTCACAAGCCACGACCAATGCCAAAACATATAAAGGCTCTGCACAGTCTCGTTACTATGTGGACAAAAAGGAAGGCTGGACTTCAAAAAACTATATCACTTACGACAACAAGAAATTGTTTGGCGGACGTGACAACATCAATATTGTAGCTGGTTTTGACATTCAAAGTACTTCAGAGAAAACTCGTGAGGACTTCCGTGCAGGATATAACTATGACACCACAGGTGACATTTTGGCGCACAGAAACGAAGCCGACAAGTTTCTCCCTATTGTTCTTGGAGAAATCGAGGATGACAACATGGAATCCTTCTATGGTCGATTGAACTACATCATGAAAGATAAATATTTGCTTACCCTCACCATGCGTGCCGACGGTTCTTCTAAGTTTGCAGAAGGCAATCGCTGGGGATTTTTCCCTGCAGGTGCTATTTCATGGCGTGTTTCTGATGAACCTTGGATGCAAAAAGCGAAATGGATTTCCAACTTAAAACTACGTTTCTCTTTCGGTATGGCCGGTAACAACCGTATCAAATCAGGATTACTTTACACAACATACCAATATGCTGGTTATAACTCAGCATCACCATTCTTCAATGCTGACGAGCGTGCCACCATGTTTGAAAGAGTCAACAGTTCACTGTACAATGATAACCTAAAATGGGAAACAACCATCACTCGTAACTTCGGTATTGACTACGGATTCTGGAAAGGACGAGTTAATGGTGCATTGGAACTCTACTGGAACACCACAAAAGACTTGTTGATGGCAGTCACCATTCCTGGCAATAGTGGTTCAACCACCCAGTATCAGAATTTCGGTAAAACTTCTAATAAGGGTATCGAACTTTCTACAAACATTGTAGCTGTTGAAACAAGCCGTTTCTCTGCGAAAGCCAATTTGAACATTGCATTCAATAAGAACAAAATTGAAGAACTAAGCCAATATGCCGGTCAATGGCAGAGCAGTAATTTTGCCGGATCTAAGGTTTCCAACTATGAGGATTTCAGAACTGTTGCTGGTGGAGCCTTAGGCGAAGTATGGGGTTACCAGACAGATGGCTTCTATACGCCAATTGTATATGATGCAGATGGAAACTACGTCAGTGGTCAGATTTTCTACAACGGTAGTTCATGGGAACTCGACCCAGCTTATTCTACCAATGAAAGTTACAAGAGTATGGGTGGTATTCTCTATCCTGGTCAGCTAAGATTGAAAGATGCTGATGGTGACGGAAAATTCGACCTCGTTAACGACAAGGTGAAATTAGGTAATACTGTTCCAACATGGACAGGTGGTTTTGGAGCCGATTTCCTTTGGAAGAACAAGTGGGGTAACATTGATGTCTCTTTCTTCTGCAACTTCTCTCTTGGCAACCAGATTCTTAATGGTACAAAACTTGTGAACTCTTATGCAAGTAGCACGAATATGAGTTATAACTTGGTTAACGACTTTATGGCTGGCAACTACTACTCTTGGATTGATCCGAATACTGGTTTTAACCTTGGACGTCCTAACTCTGATGTTATTACCTATTACGGTAGTGCACAAGGCGTTCAAGACCGTCTGGCAGAAATCAATGCTAACGCACAGTTATATAGTCCCGTCGCTACAACCAAGATGTTGATTATTGACAATTGTGTGGAAGATGCAAGTTTTTTGCGCATCCAAAATATCACTATCGGATATACTCTACCTAAAGCTGCTTTGAGAAAACTTCATCTATCTAACCTGCGTGTATATTTCACAGGATACAACTTGGCTTGCTTTACCAAATACTCTGGTGCCGACCCGGAAGTTAGCACAAACAAGAATCTAATGTGTCCGGGCGTAGATTACTCTGCGTATCCAAAGACACGTTCGTTTGTAGCAGGTCTTAATGTTTCATTCTAATTTGAAGGAGGAAAGACAAATGAAAAATAGTAAAATTTTTGCGACGCTACTTCTATGTGCGCTGATACTTTCAGGATGTAGTGATTTCCTTGATACTGAATCAAACACTCAGAAGAAAGCTGATAAAGTATTCAGTTCCGTTGAAGATACAGAATACAAGCTAAATGGCACATACGGGTTATTAACTGGAAGCATCTACTCTTCCTATCTAACCACCATTTTCTGCAACAATTCTGATGTAGAACTTGTTGATGAAGGTAAGGATACCAAAATTGATGTTGACAATTTCCGTGGATACATGAACTATGTAAACATGTCTGGTGCGAAATCCTATAGTGCCATCACAACATTGTGGAACAATGCATACGCCATTATAGAAGATTGCAACGAAATTATATTCGGCATTAATAATAGTCCTATTAAAGATGATATTAAAATGCAGCAGTATCTTGGCGAGGCCCTGACCATTCGCGCAATGATATACATGGAAATCACCCGCCTTTGGGGTGATGTACCTCTGATGCTGGAACCTGCTAGTCCGACTTTGTCAAACGTTTACAAGGGGAAGACGGATCGTGACTACATTCTTGATGTGATGTTGGAAAATCTAGAACAAGCACAGGAACTCCTTGCAAACTCAACCAACGATTCACGTCATGTCACAAAATATTACGCAGAAGCGTTATATGCACAAATTGCACTGCAACGTTGTGGATATGCTATTCGTGAACCTCAGCGCAACCAGCCTTTCGCAGAAGAAGGATATGCAGACTATGTAGATGCAAAGGATGATGCTGATTCGCGTAAGACAATCAGTGATCCTGTCTATCCCACCCTTAGATGTAGTAATGCAACACGTACAGCAATATACAAGAAGGCTATCGTTAAATTAAACGATGTTATACAGAATGGTGGATACGAGTTAGTTGCTAATTTTGACGATTACTGGACTGCTGTTAATCTTCGCAATGACAATATCAAAGAAGATATTTTTGAAATTCCAATGGGTTTCAATGTTAGTAGCGAATTAGGCTCTACTATTGGTGTAAAACTGAATTGGTCTTCTTCTGAAGTACATAACTCTTATGGCGTAGGAAACTCTGCTTACCCCAAGCTATCACTGTCTCTGTATGACAGCTATGACCCCGATGATGCACGTCGTGACGTTACCTGCTCTATGACTACTGTTGAAAATCTTGCAGTAGCCGAGGTGAATCCTGCTGACAACACAGTTGACACAGAAAAAGAACGTGTATATGAAAAGCCAATTGGCGACCACCCATTCAATATCTATCCTGGAAAATGGGATGCGCGTAAGCTCTACGAATTGTCTAGTGGATGGGCAGAACAGAATAGCAGCGTATCGGCAAAGTGGAACTACGGCATCCGCGTCGTTCGTATGCGCCTGCCACAAGTACTGCTTTACTACGCAGAAATATACAATGATTTGAAAACATTAGGCCAACTGCCAGAAGGTCTTAGCCTCACTTCTATTGATGCTATTAATCGTGTACATCAGCGTGCTACAGGCAAAAATATTGCTGTTATAAATGATGCAGACTACTATGCTGTGTTCAACGCTATCGTAGATGAAAACAAGTGGGAGTTTGCTGGTGAGGGCTTCCGAAAATTCGACTTAATTCGTTGGAATCTACTTATCTACAAGACACTTGAAATGAAGGAAACATATGCCAACAATTTCAAATCAGAGAAGTACGCCAAGGACATAAGCTACGACTATAGTTATTACTGGATGTACGGAGAAGCAAAAGATCCTGCTAAACGTTGTTTGAAGATTACAAAGATGTATATCTACAATTCTGATAACACCGACGATGCAATGGTCAAGGATGCTGTCAGTGGTTTCGGAACTAAGATTGATAACTATAACAAGGGTAAATCTGTAGATAACCTTGACAAACACCTTCCTATGATTAGCATGGGCCTTTGCGGAAAATCTATTACAACAAAGAATTATCCAGCTAATGTTGAGCCTACAGAAGGTGGCGTACTGAACCGTTACTTGATTCCTCTTACTAATGAAATCGTGAATAACTCTAATCACATTCTGACAAATTCATACGATTTTTAATTTATAAACAGATATAATAATGAAGACTATAAAATATTTTTCACTTGTTGTCATCGCAATTTGTACGAGCATTCTTACCGCCTGTACAGACGGCAACGATTGGGGAACAGACGATGCCTATAATCGCGTTATGGCTCCGAGAATATCTTCTGTTACAGGTGATGAGGGATCACTGATAGTGTCCTTCAACACATATGGCGGTAACAAATATATATTGGAGGCTAATGAAAATCCGTTCCCAACAGACGATCTTTATGGTGATGTGATGGAAGGTTCTATCACGGCTGAAGTTACGGGTTCTCCTGGTACCATTACGAATTTGAATGGTTATACTGATTATTATGTACGTGTACGTGCTCTTAGTGATGAAAAGAAACCATCTCAATGGATTCTCTTTGCTTCATCATCAATAGAAGAGGGAGCAATGATAATTTCCCAAAAGGCTACGACAACCAAAGGACTCCAGATTTTACTTGATGTTACAGACGAAGATCGACAGCCTAACTCTATTACCGTTCACTGGATTGAAGGCTATAATCCAACTAAGATTACAGCAACCTTTAAGAATGGCGAAGAAAAGAACGTTACAGAATACGAACTGTCTGCTGAAGATATTGCTGCACGAACCTTTACATGTACAAATCTAAACGCATCGACCCCATACGAGATTCGTATCTATGAAGGCAATAACTGTATTGGTATGGTTGAAACAAAAACTATGAAGGCTCCACCAGTAGCAGACTATACAGAGACGCTGACGGGTGAGGTGCTTAATCAGAGCATCATGAATGAAATTGCTTTAAAAGCAAAGGCTAATGCGGGCGACAAAGATACTTACGCTGCAACTATTATCATTCCTGCAGGAAAGACTGTAACAATAGCTGAAGGGACCAAGGAAGTGAGCGTTCCTGCTGGCATGACGCTTTACCTATATGGTACAGACAGTTCTGACGGCACAAAGGGTACACTCCAATTCAATTATAAATTAGAGATTGGCGGTTATCATGGTGATATTAGTTTCGAGAACTTGAATCTGACCGCTCCAACATCTGGAAGCAACACCTACATCATCAACCAGTCAAATGCTGCATCAATCGGAAATATTACATTTACATCATGTAACATTTCAAATATCAACTGCGCCGTGATACGTACACAAGGCAGCAATGATATTAGCATTGGATCTGTTGTTATTGACGATTGTATTGTCACTGATCAAGGAACTATGAACCAAAGCTACGGTTATGTTATCACAAATGGTGGTTCAAAGGCATCTATTTCTGATATAGAAATCAAGAATTCAACGTTCGACCATTGTACTGTAGGTATTATCTCCAACAATACCAAGACCGAAAATAAGATTGCAAATATCACAGTCACCGATTGTACGTTCTACAATTGCATTGGAAGTGGAAGATATATTGCAGATGCTGGTAAGAATGCTGCCGGTACAGTTAATGAAACGAACATGACCTTTAAGAATGTTATCGTTGGTAAACTGTTCCATAGTTCTGCCAAAGGTTATCAGACAAAAGGCAACCTAATTGTTGACCATTTCTACCAGACTTCTGGTACTAAGTTCAATGGTGGTTCCTTCAAGTCTAATGACGATGGTATGAAACTGGATTGGCGTACCGGACAATTTACGGATGCTCAACTTTTCGAAGATCCGACAAACCATAACTTCAACTTGAAACATTGGTTCGAACAAACATCCGCTGACGAATCAAAGGGTATACAGTTCGATATCTATGGCGACCCGCGCTGGAAGCAAGATAATGGTGACAGTGAAGATGACGGGAATGAAGAATAACATTCAATAACTTACAGAAAGAGGTGTGTCTTAAAGAGGATTCTTTCGACACACCTCTTTTTCAAAACAATACAACAATGAAAAGATTGCTTTTATATGCTACGGCAGCATTTGCCTTCATTGCCTGCGGAGGCGATGATAATGGTAGTTCTTCCTCCGAAGGAGGTGGTGGTAGTTCTACAGAATTACCTGTTCAAACAAAATCACGCACATTAGCATTTCCTGGTGCAGAAGGTTCTGCATCTACAATCACAGGAGGAGCTGCCGGAACCAGTGTTTATATAGTAACCAATACAAATGATGCTGGCTCCGGCTCCTTCCGTGATGCTGTATCAGTCAGCGGTCGAACGATAGTGTTTGCCGTATCAGGTACTATTCATTTGGAAAGTCAGTTGAACATAACCTCCAATAACCTTACGATAGCTGGTCAAACAGCACCAGGAGGTGGTATTTGTGTAGCTGGCTATCCAGTAAAAATAAGTGGTAACAATATCATCGTGCGATTCATGCGCTTCCGCTTAGGTAGTCAGAATATAGATAAATCAAATTTCGACGCAGATGCTGGCGATGCTCTCGAAGTCAAAGACTGTAAAGATATCTTGATTGACCACTGCTCTATTTCTTGGAGTACAGACGAGTGTGCATCGTTCCCTCGTGTAACAAACCTCACCGTACAATATTGTATCATTAGCGAGAGTTTGAAACTATCAGGTCACTCTAAAGGGAATCACGGATATGGAGGAATTTGGGGAGGTCAAAATGCCACATATCATCACAACCTTATTGCCGACCATGATAGCCGTAATCCACGTTTTGGGCACCAGTACACAGCATCCGTAAAAGACAACAATGGAAACATTACTGGATTGATTATGGGGACTATAGACTATGTGAACAATGTTGTATATAACTGGGGAAATAATTCTGCTTACGGAGGCGAAGGCTGTGACGAATCATATCATATCAACATGATTGGCAATTATTACAAACCTGGTCCTAACAGTATGTCTAAGCATCCTGATCGCCTGCTTGAAATGACATCGTCATGCAGCAATTGTGTTGACAATTCCACATCAAAAGTATGTCATCCTGGATACTTTTTCATTAGTGGCAACACTGTAAACGGAACAACAAATAAAGACTGGAGTGGTGTTGATTATGCGAATTTGAGTTACAAGCTATCATCACGATATACTACAGGGCTGATACCTTACTACACCAACCCAGAGACAGCTGAACAGGCATATACAAATGTATTAAATTATGCTGGAGCTAGTTTGGTTCGCGATGCTGTTGATAACCGTATCATCACTCAGGTAAAAAACAATACAGGTGCACTCATTGACTCACAAAATGAAGTTGGTGGATACCCCACACTGCCTACAGGTACAGCTATTATCGACTCAGACAAAGACGGTATGCCAGACGAATGGGAGCTGACGATGATGAAATCACTAGGTGTTTCGGGAAAAACTGTAAACGAATTCCGTCCGAATGCTTATAACATCACGGGTAAGTACACCAATCTGGAGGTATATCTCAATTCATTGGTCACCAACACCTTCCCATCATGGGCAGGAGCTTCAACAGTGAAATAAATTACACAACACATATTTCAAAAGAGACTGCATCACCCGATGCGGTCTCTTTTTTTTACTCCCATTACGCATTACGCATTACGCATTAAGCATTATTTTCTACCTTTTCCGTACAATTTTGCACCTATAATATATAAATAAGGTGTATCTTTGCAGCAGAAAACTAAAAACAAATCATCATCATGAAAGTAAATTACGCATTACGCATTACGCATTACGCATTATTCCTACTCTGTTCATTAGGAATATCTGCCCAACAAACAAATCTCCCTCCCTCACAGGGAGAGACGGG
>CADBAP010000056.1 GCA_902792685.1 uncultured Prevotellaceae bacterium | reverse complement strand
TGCATCACACTGAACAGCTACACAGAACATATCGAGACCGTCAAACAAGGTTCGAATGTCCTGGTGGGCGAAGATGCTGGGAAATTGGCTGCCGCCATCAAGGATATGGTAACAGGCAACTGGAAGTCCTGCGGTATTCCTGACCGTTGGGATGGCCGTTCTGCTGAGCGCATCCTCCAGATTTTATTGGAAAGGCGATAACTGTTATGGCTACACCTTGAAAAAATAATACAATTCTATTTATCAAACAATATAAGCAGTTTATATTATTGCATCCTATTATGAATAAGAACGAGAAATTTGTCATCACCATCAATCGAGAGTTAGGTAGTGGTGGTCGCACCATAGGACGTATCCTTGCCGAAAAATTAGGTGTTCCTTTCTATGACAAGGCACTCATCAAGACATTGGAAGAAAAATACAACCTGTCCACAGAAGAGATAGAACGCAAGAAAGCACGCAGCCGGCACTGGTGGTCAGACTTCGAGCGTGTGGTAGGTTTAGGCTATGGTATGAGTGTTAATGTTGATCCGAGCCGTGTCGAAACAGTAACCACGAGCCAACTGTTCCAAGCCGAAAAGGAAATTCTGGAGGGTATCGCACAAGATAAATCGTGCGTGATTGCCGGCCGTCTGGCTTTCTTCGTACTGAAGTCGCACCCCAACCACCTGAGTGTTCTCATCCAGTCGTCTATGGAAAGCCGAATAGCACGCGTGATGCGCAAGAAGAACATCAGCCAAGAGGAAGCGTCCAAACTGATCGATAAGGTTGACAAGATGCGTGAGAAGTATGTGAAGAACTTCTCCAACACCTCACGTTACGATACACGCAACTACGATTTGGTGATCAGAACAGACGGCAAGACAGAGGAAGAGGTGGCCAATCACATCTTGAATTTCATTGGCGAACGCTGATTTCGCGGCTGCCGTCATCGAGTACACGGATGGTGACACGGAGACAGTCGTCTGGTAGGAGTTCTTCAATGAGTTCAGGCCACTCTATCAGACAAAGGGAGGAGCCATAGAAATAGTCTTCGTAACCCATATCATATACCTCTTCCAAGCGTTTAATGCGATAGAAATCGAAATGGAAGATGGAAAATCCCTCTGCCCTATCAACCTCGTATTCATTGACGATGGCGAAGGTTGGTGAGGTGACGACATCTGTGACACCCAACTCTTCGCACAAGGCTCTGATGAAAGTGGTTTTACCTGCTCCCATCGAGCCATAGAAGGCAACGACACGCTGACAATCACCTTTCAGTGCTTGTTCTATAAACTGACGGGCAGCGTTTCTGATTTCGTCGAGTTGATGTATGATGATTTTCATCGCTTACGTGGAGTTAGGGTTATTAATGGTATCAGCATCTCTTCCATAGAGATTCCTCCGTGCTGGAAGGTGTCTTTATAATAGCTGACGTAATAGTTATAGTTATTGGGATAGGCGAAGAAATCGTCGCCTACAGCAAAGACATAGCTCGTTGACAAATTGGGAGCAGGTAGCTGCGCTTTCTGCGGATCCTTGATGACGAAGATATCCTTATCGTTATAGCTGAGGTTCTTGCCCAACTTATAACGAAGATTCGTATTGGTGTTACGGTCACCGATGATTTTCACTGGTTTGGTGGCACGAATGGAACCATGATCAGTAGTGATGACCACCTTATAGTCACTTTGCGACAACAGACGGAACAAATCAGCCAATACCGTATGACGGAACCACGACAGCGTAATGCTGCGATAGGCACTCTCGTTGCTTGCCAGTTCGCGTACCATTTTCATCTCCGTTCGAGCATGCGAAAGCATATCGATGAAGTTGATGACAACGACATTTAAGTCGTTTTGCTGTAACTGTTTGAACTGTTGTAGGAGTTTGTCTGCTCCCTGTGAATCGTTGATTTTATGATAAGAGAACTTATCATGACGACGATAGCGTTCTATCTGTGTCTGGATGAGCGGACCCTCATTGAGGTTCTTGCCTTCCTCCTCATCTTCATCAACCCACAATTCTGGGAACATCTTCGCAATCTGCTGTGGCATCAGTCCGCTGAAAATGGCATTTCGGGCATATTGTGTGGCCGTAGGCAAGATGCTCATATAGAGGTTTTCATCGATATCGAACATATCCCCTATCTCCTGTGCCAACACGCGCCACTGATCGTAGCGGAAGTTGTCAATCACAATCATGAAGACCTTTTCGCCCTCACTGAGCAACGGGAAAATACACCGTTTGAACACATCAGGACTCATCAAAGGGATATTTTCCTGGGGGTGTGCCGACAATTTCTGTCGTGCCTCAATCCAGTCCAGGTAGTTTTTCTTCACAAACTTGGCAAAACCCAAATTGGCTTCTTCTTTCTGCATCTGCAGCATTTCTGTCATGGAGCTGTCGGTAGAACTGAGTTCCAGTTCCCAGCGCACAAGACGTTTATATACATTGATCCAATCATCGTAGGTCCTGCAATCCATTATCTGCATGGCAATCTGTTGAAAATCTTGCTGATAGCCAGATTGCGTCACCTCTGTAACTATCTCACGCTGGTGTACGTTTTTCTTCAACGTAAGCAGAATCTGATTGGGGTTGACGGGCTTGATAAGGTAATCAGCAATCTTCGAGCCGATGGCCTGATCCATAATATTCTCCTCCTCGCTCTTTGTCACCATCACTACAGGAGTAGCCGGCTGGATTGACTTGATACGTTGGAGGGTTTCCAAACCACTAAGTCCTGGCATTTGCTCGTCGAGCAGTATCAGGTCGAATGTTTGTTGCTGACACTGTTCCAAGGCATCGCTGCCATTGCTGACTGTAATGACCTCATAACCTTTCTTCTCAAGAAAGAGGATGTGAGCACGAAGGAGTTCTATCTCATCGTCAACCCAAAGTAATAATCCGTTGCTCATAATTATATCAGAATCCATTAAAATCAATGTATTCATCGGTGTTGCCTGCCTTTTCCTCATCTTCATCAAAGATGAAGTTTTCTTCCTGCTGAGTAGGCTGCGACGGTGTCTCCTCCAGAATGATGATGCTGTCGTCTTCAGCGGCAGGCGCATCTTCCATGATGATGATGTCGTCCTCGGAAGGAGTAACCGGAGTTGTCGGAATGACAGGCTGGTCATCAGCAGGAATGATGATATTATCTTCCTCAGGAATCTCTGGCGCCTGGCGGATTACAGAAGGTGCAGGAGGTTCTGGAGTGACCGGAATTTCTGGAGTTTCAGGAGATACCGGAGTTGGAGATTCCGGAGATACTGGGATTTCAGGAACGTTCGGAGTTTCAGGAATTGCCGGAGTTTCAGGAATTGCCGGAGTTTCAGGAATTACAGGTGTTTCAGGAATTGCTGGAGTCTCTGGAGAAACTGGCGTTTCTGGAGTATTCGGAATATCCTCTACAGGAGCCACAGGTGTGTCTTCTTCCGTTGGAATTACAACATCGTCTTCTGTCGGAATCGTTTGTCCGTCCATCGCATTCACATCATCCTGCGTAGGAGCCTTGCTCTGTATTTCCTCCTCCAGATCACGTTCACGAGGCGTTGCCACCTCTGCAGGTTCAGACAACAGATAGCGCGTGGTGACCTTCAGCGGGGCGAAATTCTTCTTATAGAACTCATCGTAGTCGTTGTAGCTGAACTGAGCACCTATCATCGCCATATTCTCTACGCTGATAACCATACTCTTGGCTTTTTGTAGCAATGGAACTATACTCGACTGTTCATGTACCTGACGGGCATATTGGTAAGCCTCATCAAAACTACGGAAGCCACTGATAATCATCCTACACAGTCCACCATCTTCCTGTATTTCAATATCGAAGTTGCGCACCAGGAAGCTGGTGAAATTGAACTTCGCCATTTCAAACAGCAGTTTGTTTTCGCTGACAGAATCGGGATCATAGACCACCATATACAGATAGTCGGCAATACGCTCCTTAGAGAACTGCTGTACCTTGATGCTGTCGCTGTCGTTCATGACCGACGTACGACGATCCCACACATCTCCTAAATCGAACCTTCCACCACGCAAGCGTTTGCCGGCATTGACACCGTTGACAATCATACCTGCCATCTCGCTGATGCGACTGCTGGGGAATTTCTCCACCACCTCTTTCATATTGGCGACACAACCTTCAGCATCGCCATCGTTCAGTTTACTCAGGCCACCGATAAACAGGAATTTATCACGGTTAGCACCCAAAGGGAAGCGTTGTTCTGAGATTTGGGCATTGGTACGCACCTCGTTGTAGCGATTATTTTTGAACGCATCGTAGGTAGCCGCATAAAGCGAGTCTTCAATATGTACACCAAATTTCGCATTCTCCGTAAAATAGGGATCCGTCAAAACAGTTGTCCACTGATGCTCTGGGTATTGCTCCTTCAACTTCTCCACATAGGAGTCGGCCATGACAGGCATTCCCATACGCGAATAGAGCAGGAACAAGTGGTAATACACATCGGGCATCTGTTCATAATCAGGATAGTCATCGGCTACGCGGCGCAGGTATTTTTCGCTCAACAACAGGTGGTCAAGCTTATCTTTGAAGATAACGCCAGCATGATGGAGTCCGTCTTCCAATATCTTGTTACTGGCATCCAACTGTTCTGGGGTAAACGGGATTTGTGCCAAATAATATTCGCGTTTGTGGGGATCGTTCTGTGCGCTATCTGTGACATGCTCCAGAGAGTCTGCCAGTTGTTCGGCACGCATGAGAGAGTCGCGCTGTTCGTCTGTCAATTCAGGCTGTTCTTCCCCCATCAGGTCGCTGACAACGGTTTTGTTGGTGCGCTGCCAGTCATCGACATTCTCTCGCTTGCCCCATTGCTGTTGGAAGGTTGTCTTACCCTGAGCCACAGCCATCGGATTGTAGAAATACCAGGTTCCAGAACCTTGCTTCGATGCATTATTAGACTGCGCCACTGTTGACGGAGTCATACTTGAGGTATTATTCTGCGATAATTGTGATTCAGCCTCAGCCTCAGCTTGTTTTCGTCGTTCTTCCTTCTCTTTCTTCTTCAGCGCTTCAATCACGCGGTCGATAGCTTTGTTTCGGTCTTCCTCAGACATAGTCGCCAACTCCTGTAGCGAATCCTGCAAATGTACAGCCTCTGTATAGGGCACCAGTTCATCGAGCACGACTGAACGTTCAGACAGTTGTTTGTAGTCGTCGCGTTCCTTATCCAGCAAACCGATAGCTTCGCCGTAGCATCGTTTGGCATCGCTGAATTTCTCCTGCAACCAATATAGGTCACCTAAATGCAGAAGCAGCACACCTTTCTCGATACCATTGCGAGTAGCTTTCTCATTTCCTTTCTCGTAGGCTGAAATGGCATTCATCGTATCTTTGTCAGCCAGATAGATATTACCAATGGCATAATACACCTGATCCAAGTAATCCTTGTTCTTATCCGATGCAGCCATGCGCTTCAGACGACTGATCATCTGCTTGGATTTGCCGGCAGCCATCACCTCTGTCATCGAAATACGGGCATTGAACTCCAGTTCGTAAGGAGGATTCTGACGGATGACGTGCTTAAAAGCCTTATATGCCTCATCCTTATTGCCTAAAGCAGCCTGCAGCTGACCCATCAGGTACCACTCGCGGGCTTTCTGCTTACGGCGCATCTCGTGTTTAATGACTTTCTTCAGATATGGAATGGCTTTCTCGAAGTCACCCGTATGGATATAGTAGTCGGCATAGGTATAGTCCCATTCCTTTACTGCTCGCCAGTCCATCGAATCGCGTTGCATATTTCGGATAACATCCTCAGCATCATACAGCCAATCTTGTTCCACATAACATTTTGCCAACCACGCGCGTGCTTTTCCGTAGATAGCGGGCTGTGTCTGATACAGACGGCTCATATAAGAGAAGGTGGCGGCGGCCTCATCGAAATCACCTTTATAGAACTGTGAACGTCCCATAAGCATCCACGCTTTCCACAAGAACGGGTTGTATTCTCTTCTGCTCAGCCATTCGAGATCCTTGGCCGTCTTCTTGCGGTTCTTTTTCCATTCAGGACGTTTCTTGATGCTGTGCTGATGAATCGCTTTCTTGGCTTTCTCAATAGCACGGTCGTAGTTGCCCTTACCCAAGTCGCGGCTGTTTTTGTTGCCGACCGTATAAAGAGGAATGATTTCGGTAAAGTTGTCCTTGTTGCCGTTTTCTTTCTCCAAGGAACCATCGATATAGGCCAGTGCACCATTGTAATAGGTATTGTATTTCGCCGTAAAAGAATGCCACCAACGCGTTTGCGAGGTGTTCTTCTGCGTAGAACAACCGATAATCAGCCATACACAGCCGATTATCAGCACAGGAATCATATATCGATAATGGAACCTATTGTTCATTCCTTATTTCTTACTCCTTCTCTCCTTACTCCTTTTTAAACTCCTTTTCCTTCATTTTATTGCATCGGACAGGCTGTTCTGGGGAATTATTCTTGTTTTTTAGCGCATCTTTCAGTTCTGCCAGCTTACAATCGTCTCTACCCGTGCAACTGGCACAGTCGTTATCAGCTTTCACAATAGGGTCGTCGGTACTGCCCCACGTTGCAATGGCGGCAACGATACCCAGCATGATCAATGCTCCAAATGCGATTCCGACAAAATCCATTACTCTACGATTTTAAAACCTGCAGTCTGTAGGTCTTCCCAATAATGCGGATACGACTTCGTCACTACCTCCGGATTGCGGATAACAACCTCTGGGAACACCAGACACAACGGAGCGAAAGCCATTGCCATACGGTGGTCTTCATATGTGTCAATAACAGGGTTGGTCTGCGCCTTTCCTCGTTTACCGTCCCAGAGCAGTTCACTGTCATTGCGGTCCTCAATCTCAAAGCCCAGTTTCCGAAGCTCTGTCTGCAATGCCAGGATACGGTCAGTCTCCTTGATGCGCAGATTACCCAAACCTGCAAAATGGAAAGGAATACCCAGCGCGCAACAGGTAACGACAAACGTCTGTGCTAAGTCGGGCTGGTTCTTGAAGTCATAATCCAAACGAGGTACCACTCGGTTGTGGCGAGTCAGCGTCACCAATGTCTTCTGCTCGTCGTACGAGGGTTGGAAAGTGGTTCTCACCCCCAACATATTAAACAGATAACGTACAGCAGAATCGCCTTGTCGTGAACCATCCAACAATCCTGGCAGCACAACTTGTGCTTCCTCGTCCTTCGTCAGCGCCATCATCTCATACCAATACGAGGAAGCACTCCAGTCGTTTTCTATCCTGTACGGACGACTCTGATAAGTATTGGGGTCCACATCAATCGTGTTGACATCACTCCATTCTGCATTGGCACCATAGTCGTTCATGACTTGTAGCGTCAGATCGATATAAGGTCGCGATACCACATCACCCGTCAAGTGCAACTGTAGTCCTTTCTGCAACATTGGGCCAATCATCAACAAGGCAGATATATACTGTGAACTGATATTGCCAGGCACTTCGAGCACACCGCCCTCCAGCGAATTTCCGTTGATATACAAAGGTGGATAGCCTTCCCTACCCTGCGACTTAAAATCGGCAGACAGATAGGTTATCTCAGCACCCAACCGCCGCAGTGCATCAACCAGCACACCAATCGGACGCTGTTGCATGCGTTCTGTGCCAGTAATGACATGACGACCTTCTTTGGTAGAAAGATAGGCAGTCAGGAAACGCATCGATGTTCCTGCAGCTCCTACATCTATCACATCAGGCATTTCTTTCAAAGCTCTAATCATCACGGCTGTATCGTCACAATCAGATAAATTCTCCGGAATCTCTGCACCTCCAGAAAGAGCATGTATAATCAGCGCACGATTGCTGATACTCTTCGATGCAGGTAGGTTGATGGTTACGTTAAGTCGTTCAGGACCTGTTATTTTATATTGCATAAATGATTGCTTTAGTCGTATTTCACTCAGCAAAGGTAATAAAAAGATTATACTTCCCGTCATTTCCCAAGCAAAAAAACAAAATATCAGCAGAAAAAAGCAAAAAGATGAAGGAAAATTTGCATTTCTCAACAGAAGTATGTACTTTTGCACTCGCAAATGGGCACTATGAGCCTATTCGTACAATGGTATCGGGATTTAGCGCAGTTGGTAGCGCACACGTCTGGGGGGCGCGAGGTCGCTGGTTCGAGTCCAGTAATCCCGACCAAACGAAAGAAGCTGAAAACCACACGGTTTGAGGCTTCTTTTTTCAATTAGCAAACAACGTGATGACATAAGCGTTTATCGAGAATTTAGGAAAGATGAGGAAACTGAAATACATCATATATATAGTCTTTATCCTGTTACTGGTAACAGGCTGTCATACCAGCAGCAATTTCGAAAAGCAACTACGCGAGAAAGAGAAGATTGAGCGTAGGATGCGTGAAAGGGCTGAGAAACGTGCCAGAAAGGAAGCCAAGAAGCGGGAAAAGGAAGAACGGAAAGCTGCCAAGAAAAAGAAGAAAGGAAAGGCGGAATGGACGACTGAAGAGATAGACATCGAGTCACGTACCTGGGATATGGCGGGTACAACCTTCATGGACAACCACGCAGCCGTTCGTTCGCAGTTCCACTTCAAAGACCGCAACAGCACATCGGTGGAGATGGCAAAGAAGATTGGTATTGAGCCTTGCGATACTCGTGAGGAAGCAGAGAAAAAAGTCAAGAAACTAAACTATATCGAGAGCAACCGATATTATCTGGTAGATAAACTCACGCACTCCATACCTTATTTAGGCGACGGTGCGAAGAAACTGCTGGAAGACATCGGCAAAGGTTTTCAGAAAAAACTCAGGAAACTCGGTTTTCGTGAACACCGCATCATCGTAACCTCTGTGCTCCGCACACGCGAGGATATTGCCCGATTACAAAAAGTAAACGGCAACGCTGTGAAGAATTCTGCCCACATGTACGGCACTACATTCGACTTGTCGTATTCCCGATTCAACCGTATATCCTTAGAGGGCGATATGGTTGACAACACCACGATGGCAAATATCCTGGGGGAAGTGATTGGCGACCTGCGCGACAAAGGTCGTTGCTGTGTTATCTTCGAACGCAACCAGCATTGCTTCCACGTGATGAGTACGGAGTAAGGGTTCCAACTCTCTTACCATTTTACTTTTATACCACTCATAACCCACAATCCTGGCTGCGGAATATTGCCGTAGTCAACATATTTGCGACTGAAAAGGTTGTTGGCTTCCAGATAGACACACACATGCGGTGACTGCCATTGTAAACGCACATCGACAATTCCGTAAGTTCCATACGGACAAACGGCTCCATTCACATCTGTATAGCTTCCTGTCCGATTCTGCAAACGGTAGCTGATGCCCAGTTCCAACTGTTTCCACAGATTCAGCTGCAAACCAGCAATGAGTTTGTTGCGCAAATACTCCAACGCATAGCGGCTTTGGACACCTGTTTCTTCCTCTTTATCCTGATGGATGTAACTATAGGCCAGATGGAAACGTTTCAACAGATGCTGCGAAGGAAACAGATGCAGGAGGTTCATCTCTACACTCGCCTCAACACCCAACGCATTGATTTCGCCAAAGTTGACTGACTCCCAAGGGGCATCAGGTCCCTGATCGGTATGCCGAATCCAATCGATGAGGTTTTTGTAACGGTTGTAATACACACAAGCCTTACCCATCACGCTATACCCCAGATATCGGATACCTGTTTCTACTGCCGACACTTCTTCTGGTTTCAGGTATTTGTCAGCCTTGTAGCCTCCCACAGAATAATATAACTCCGTCACTGAAGGCATACGCAACGAAGCGTTGTACGAAGCATACACCTTCCAATTATTGCTGATACGATAGCCGGCATCGATGCTCGGATATACACGTACACCCATATCCGCCCAACTGTTGTTGACGGCTACGAGTCCTGCCGATACGGTCAGGCTGTTCCAAACGACATTATGCTCCAAGATAAACTGTATATTCGTACGGTTTAGCCCGTACTCATAGTCTCGGTCGGTGCCGTGAATCGAATGCTTTCTGCTCAGCGGCTCACCCAGATTGCTGCTCATCAGGTCTTCATAGCGGATTTCCGCACCCACAGCCGTCCGTCCTCCTACCCAATCGACATAACTGTTCAGATTCAACCCATACACATTTGTCAGATGGTAGTTGTATTTCACTCGGTCAGGTTCTCCGCGAAAATATTCAAAGCGGTCGGCAAAGCGGTTCCAATAGACTGCCGGTTTGATATGAACTCGTCCACATTTGGCATCAGCCTGCAATGCCGTATAGGTTTTAAAGGTATGTTCAAACTGATTGTCTGACGACACGCCGTAGAAGGTATTCGAACCGAAGTCCTTTACCGACATGCCCGCATGCCACTGAACGTGCAACTGTTCGTGGTCGTAGCTGCCCTGATAGAACGCTTTTCCACCACGATAATCAGCATTCAGGGCACCCGCCTTATTGCGGTTGTAACCATCGCTGCGAGTATAGGAGGCAGAAAGAGAATGGAAGTCCACTCCCGACCCCTTCCGAAGGGAAGATAGTGCGCCTCTACCTGCAGCAGACAAATAACCATAGGAACCGCCTTCCAAACGTGCATCAAGAGAAAACTCCTTGCACCTCGCTCCTTGCTCCTTGCACCCTTCACCCTTTAGGGGGACAGCAAGGGCCGTCACAATATTGATTGCTCCAACTAATGACGATGTGCCATAGACACGTGCTGCTGGACCCTCCAGCACCTCTATGCGCTCAATATCACTAATATCGACAGGAAAATCAAAGGAGTTGTGTCCTGTTTGCGGGTCACAGATGTTAATGCCGTTCAGCAATACGGTGATTTGTTCGTAGTTGCTGCCACGCACACTCACATCGGTCTGTGCACCGATGGGGCCGCGTTGCCGCACATCCACCCCCACAGCCAGTTTCAGCAGGTCGTTAATACTCTGTACTGCCGCCGCCTGAATATCGTCGCGCGACAGTATCGTTACCATTCTCACTTGCTGACTTTGCGTCAGCGGCGCTCGCGTTCCCATCACACTCACCCCTTCGAGCATAACCTCTCGGTTTGTGCGGACAGAGTCTGCCGTCACCAGCTCCTCGCTTGTGGTGACACCATCGGCCGTAGCATGCGACAACGTAGCCACACTCAGTACACCGATAACGACCTCACGTCCCAGACAAGAGAACAGAGAGTAGCCCTTGTTGGTGAAGTGCGTAAACTTCAGAACACTGCGCTTGTTGAAAATTGGTTTGTACATTGTTATATCCTAAAACAGGTGCAAAAGTAATGAATAATTCACAATTTGACAATTTACAATTGACTATTTTTGAGAATTTCCCAATTTATATTACTTTTGCACTCATAAAAAACATCAACTCCATAAAACCCATTAACCCCATGACTCACACCGAAGAACAACAGAAGAAAGACGAACTGTATATGCGGCGTGCCCTTGACGAGGCAGAAGCAGCCTATCGTGAAGGCGAGATTCCCATTGGTGCTGTCATTGTATGCAAAGACCGCATCATCGCCCGTGCCCACAACCTGACGGAAACGCTCAATGATGTGACGGCTCACGCTGAGATGCAGGCCATCACTGCTGCCGCCAATGCCTTAGGGGGGAAATACCTGACGGAATGTACGCTCTACGTAACGGTAGAACCTTGTATCATGTGTGCAGGAGCCATCGGTTGGGCACAAATCTCCCGTATCGTCTATGGTGCCCCTGACGACAAGCGTGGCTATCACGATCATGCCCCTCACGCCTTTCATCCGAAGGCAACAATAACGGCAGGCATCTTAGAAGACACCTGCCGTGAGTTGATGCAAAAGTTTTTTCAAGAGAAACGATAATAAAGCCTCCCCCAGTCGGGGGAGGTTGGAGGGGGCTTTTTACTTCACCTGAACCACCAGATACTTGCTTGTGCTCCAGAATGTCTGCGGATCAGTGATGCGCAGCACATACTGGCCTTTCGTATCCTTCTCCAGCGTGTAGCTGCTCGACGAATGTGAGGTCAGAATCTTGGCACTCTTGGAATACAGTTTGATTTCCTTGTCTGTGCGGATATCAATCTTTGTGAAATAGTTCTTGTTGAAGTTGCCCTGCAGCACCTTGCCGCCAGAGATGATACCCTGATTCTTCAACTCGCTCTTAGTACCATAGACGAACCAAGCAGTATTCAGCTGCTTATCCTGCGAACTGATTGTCTGAGCCTTCTCAGTATTCTCGGTCTTCAGATCGGTGACATCTTTGTTCAGGTTCTCCACATCCTTGTTCAAACCTGTAATCGTCTGATCCAACTCTGCGATATGGATATTCTTCTGATCCAGCTCAGCACGAAGCGCCTGCAACTGTCTGTCCTTCAACGCCATCTGAGCCGTCAGGTTCTCGATAGTCTTCTGCAGCTGGTCGCCCTTGAAACCTACCTCGCGCAACTGCTGGCGCAGTTTGGCAATCAGTTCACGGTTCTCTGCCATACGCTGAGCAATAAACTGGATATTCTCACGAATTTGTACGGCTTTATCTGCACCTTCACCGCTCTTGGCAATCGTCACGCGCTCTTCAGCCTCGTTGATTTCCTGAAAACCCTGTTGGATTTCATTCAACGTACCCATCAGGTCATTGATTTCATTGTCTCTGGCAGCAATGATATTCTGCAAGGAATCATTCTGTGCCAATTGAGAGTTCTTACCGTCCTGATTGCCACATGCAGTAAGCATCATGATGCCTGCTACAAAAAATAAAAGCTTTTTCATATTCTTTCTCCTTATTATATATGTCGTTATTTCGTTATGTCGATTTTCATTATGTTGAGTTACTCAACCCTTCACTTTCAACTTTCTCCCTGCCACAACAATCACGATTTCGCCACGCGGATCGGTCTTCGTGAAATGGGCGATTACCTCACCCAAAGTACCACGCACACTCTCCTCATGCACCT
>CADBAP010000055.1 GCA_902792685.1 uncultured Prevotellaceae bacterium | reverse complement strand
GGCTGGTACGGTTGGTATGATCCGTGGTACTATGGTTGGTATGATCCTTGGTATTATGGCTGGTATAGACCTTGGTACTATGGTTATTATCCTCACCGTGTGGGATATACTTACAGAGGACATACCGGCACGTTGGGTTACTATGATCGCGGCAACTACTATGCACACCACAACAATCATGGCAGAAATGGTGACCGCCCCAATAGTCATCCCGGCAGTATAAACAAGCCATCAAGAGATGGTTCTGGCAGAGGTGTATATAACGGACGTGGAAACACCAACTTCGGATCAAAGCGTTCTACAACTACAACAAGCCCGTCGAACTCTACCCGTAGCTTTGGTAATTCCTCTTATAACCGCAGTACCTCATCGTTTGGCGGAAGCCGTAGCGGTGGCTCCTTTGGCGGAGGAAGTCGTGGAGGCTCCTTCGGAGGTGGTAGCCGAGGTGGAGGCTCCTTCGGAGGTGGAGGTGGCAGCCGTGGTGGTGGCTCCTTCGGTGGAAGACGATAACTTTTTATGAACATATAAATATTATCAGATATGAAAAAGTATGTATTGATAGCTGCCGCAATGATGGCTGTAATGCCGATGGCAGCACAGGAAACCTATGAGAATGCAAGACTCTTGCAGGATGATCTGAATGGTACCGCCCGTTATGTTGGTATGGGTGGTGCAATGGAAGCACTGGGTGCCGATATCTCTACTATTGGGACAAACCCTGCTGGTCTTGGTTTGTTTCGCCATTCAACCATTAACGGTTCATTTGGCATTGTAGCACAGGCGAGTGCACCTTCGTTTGCTCAAGGCACAAAAACAAATGTGAGTTTCGATCAGATTGGTTTTGTGTGGGCTTCCAAAAACGGTCGTAACTCGTACTTGAATTTCGGCTTCAACTTCAAGAAGAACAAGAACTTTGACTATATTCTTGCTGCTGCAGGAAATCTGGGGGGCCGTGCATCACAGAATGCTCTGTCGTTCCTGAAACTCATCGGAGCCGACGACCCTGTTACAGGTGAAACAACCTTTAACTTTAAGAATGGTCATGGTACTGACATTTGGACCACTCAGCTGGACAATCTGTACTACAACCATTTGAACGTTGATAATCAGGGTGTGTTTGGCTATTCGTTTGCCAACAACTACCTGCTGAATCGTGAAGAGTCCGGATACATCGGTGAGTATAATTTCAATATCAGTGGCAACATTAACGACCGAGTGTTCCTCGGTTTGACCTTTGGTTTGAAAGATGTACACTATAAGGGAATTGCAACTTATACAGAAGACCTCGTCAGTGGTGAATCAGTTTATCCTGCCGGTAATGTCGTCACAGAGGATGAGCGTCGCGTTACAGGTTCTGGATTTGACATCAAAGCCGGTATCATCGTTCGTCCGGTTGCAGAATCCCCCTTCCGTATCGGTGCCTATGTGCATACACCCACTTGGTATAGTCTGACAACTAAGAATTATACCAAGATGTACAACAATACCAATCCACATGTCGATGGATATAACGAGCACTTTATTCAGAGCAATGCTTACGACTTCAAACTCTTCACGCCTTGGAAGTTTGGTTTCAGCTTGGGACACACCGTAGGCAACTATCTTGCTATCGGTGCCACATACGAGTATGCAGACTATTCATCGACCGACACCCGTGTCAATGATGGCGGCTACTATGAAACCTGGTACGACTGGTATGGTCCTTACACCGAATACTATCAGTCGAGCTACAGCGACCGCGAAATGAATAGCCACACACAAAAGACCTTGAAGGGTGTTTCTACCGTGAAGGTTGGTTTGGAATACAAACCTGCTCCGGATCTGGCTGTTCGTGCTGGTTACAACTATGTTTCCGCAATGTACAACAGCGATGGCGAGAAAGACGGAACCCTCGACTCTTACGGAACCAACTACGCCAGCGCTACCGACTGGGTGAACTGGAAGTCAACCAACCGTTTCACCTTTGGTATTGGTTACAATATCGACAAACTGAGCCTCGACCTCGCTTACCAGTACAGCGCACAGAAGGGTGACTTCACTCCGTTCCTCGGTGGTAGCGGTGATGTACACTATGCTGATCCTACCGGTCAGATTCAGACTCACCACATCGACAACTATGCTCCTTCAACAGAAGTAAAGAATGATCGTCATCAGGTTCTGTTCACCATCGGCTATCATTTCTAAACATCATGGAATCCTGTTGATTCCGTAAAGATAAAAATAAGAGGATGTGTTCATTTGAGCACATCCTCTTATTTTGTTTAAAACCAGTGTCAGTTAAATTCTGTCGAGCACTTTCTGAATCAACGTGTCGATAGTGTTCTTATAACCCGTATTCATCTCCTTTGCCCAGCGGTTGGCAATCACCATACAGCAGGTCATTGCACGATGGCCGAGGAGGGCAGCAAGACCGGCAAGCGCACTTGACTCCATCTCGAAATTGCAAATCTTCATGCCGTCATATTCGAAAGCTTCAATCTTCTGGTTCTGCTCCGGATCACCGACAGCAGCGCGAAGTTCACGACCCTGTGGTCCATAGAAACCGCCACAGGCAACGGTATAACCCTTCACCATATCATCGGCAGCAACCTGGTTGATCAGTTCTTGGTCGGCAACAGCTACGTACGGAGCACCCTTGATCGGGTTCCACGACATATGCTCCGTAAAAGCCTTTTCCATTTCCAAGTCGCAAACGTTGTTACGTCCTGCATAGAAATTGAGCAAACCGTCGAAACCGATACTCTTGACTGATGCGATAAATGTGCCTACTGGAGTAAACGGCTGCAAACCGCCACAGGTACCAATACGAACACAGGTCAGTGTGCGATGCTCATCCTTTTCCGTACGGGTCGTGTAGTCGATGTTGGCAAGGGTGTCAAGCTCGTTCATCACGATATCGATATTGTCACAACCAATACCGTGCGACTGAGCGGTGATGCGTTTTCCCTTGTAAGTACCAGTGATGGTGTGGAACTCGCGGCTCGATACCTCGTGCTCAATGCTGTCGAAGTGTGCCGCCACAGTGTTAACGCGAGCTGGGTCGCCAACGAGAATCACTTTGTCAGCCAGAAATTCCGGCTTCAGATGAAGGTGGAAACAGCTTCCGTCTTCATTGATAATCAGCTCAGAAGGAGCATAATACTTTTTTTCCATCGTATAATTGGTATTAGATCACAGTATGACCTGTGATGTGGTTAATGAATATACTATAGTGCAAAGTTAAACATTTCTTTTTAATAACAACGCTAATTTTGCAATTTTCTTATGAAAAAATAAAAAAACGGAGATTTCTCCCCGTTTTTGTTGTGATGAATTCCGTCCTTTATCCTTCCATGAAGACAAAATAGACAGCGGCGATGATGCAGAGGAAGGCGGCAGCGTGGTTCCAATGGAGCTGTTGGTTCTGGAACATCATATTGGCGATAATGGCGAAAACCATCAGGGAGATACACTCCTGAATTACTTTCAGTTGCACCAACGAGAACGGGCCGCCGTTACCTTCAAAACCAATGCGGTTGGCGGGTACCTGACAACAATACTCGAAAAAGGCGATGAGCCACGAAAAACCGATAACACCTATCAGCGGCCAGTTGGAGGCTGTGCCCGTCTGCTGGAGTTTCAGGTGTCCGTACCACGCCAACGTCATAAATACGTTGCTCAATACGAGCAGTAATACTGTATAGATTCCGTTCATTCTCCTTACTTCTTACTTCTTACTTCTTACTTCTTACTTCTTACTTCTTACTTCTTACTCCTTCTCTCCTTACTTATAACACTCAAAAATACGATTGGTATAGTCTTTGTCCAGTTTTGGCGTAAACAAGCTGACGATAGCTACGACAACAAAACCGCCCAACATTGCGATAGCACCACAGTTGATCGGGTTGATGGGGTTGCCCAACAGCATGTTGATGACCGTAATGCCAACACCCCATACAAAGCAAGCCCATACAGAAACGGTGGTCACACGTTTCCAATAGAGTCCCAGCATGAATGGAGCGAGGAAAGCACCAGCCAACGCACCCCAGGAGATACCCATCAGCTGAGCGATGAACGTAGGTGGATTCAGGGCAATCATCAGGGAAATCGTAATGAAGAAGACAATCAGCACACGCATGATGACCACCTTGCGACGTTCAACTTTTTCTGATACAATATCGTCGATGGTTCCTTCTTCCACTTCGCCGGGAAGAGATTTCTTGTCGCGATAGATCAAGTCGAGCGTCATCGTTGACGATGAGGTCAGAACCAGCGATGCCAGTGTGGACATCGATGCCGACAGTACCAGCAAGACTACCAGCGCAATGATGATGTCGGGCAGGGTAGCGAGCATCGAAGGGATGATGGAATCAAAGTCAAGTTTTCCGTTAGGCAGCGTGGGAGGCATACCAAACAGTCGTCCGAATCCGCCGAGGAAATAGCAGCCGCCAGCAACTACAAATGCAAAGATGGTCGAGATGATGGTTCCGCGACGGATGGCACTCTCGTCGGTAATCGAATAGAACTTACCCACCATCTGCGGCAATCCCCATGTACCTAGCGATGTCAGTATGACAACACCCAACAGGTTCCAGGGATCAGGACCGAAGAGGGTGGCGAAGGCACCACTCTGTGTATCCGCATCACCATCGGCTGGTAACGCTGCCATCTTACCGACTGCAGCTGATAATCCGCCCTGTGTATTGAGAACGGCAGCAATCACCACTACAATACCGAAGAGCATGATGACACCCTGGATGAAGTCGTTCATCGCCGTTGCCTTGTAGCCGCCCAAGATGACATAGACAGCAGTCAGAATCGCCATGATAATCACACAATATTCATAAGGAATACCGAAACCCATCTCGAAAAGGGTAGAGATACCTTTATATACCCCCGCTGTATAGGGGATGAGGAAAACGAACGCAATCACCGAGGCGACGACGCGTAATCCTTGACTGTTGAAACGGGTGCCGAAGAAATCAGGCATCGTACGACTTTCGATATGCTGCGTCATCAGTTTGGTGCGACGACCCAGGATAATCCACGCCAGCAAAGAGCCGATAACCGCATTGCCCACACCAATCCAGGTGCTCGACAAACCATATTTCCAACCAAACTGTCCAGCATATCCCACAAAGACGACAGCCGAGAAATAGGAGGTTCCGAAAGCAAAGGCTGTGAGCCAAGGACCTACGGAACGACCGCCTAATACGAAGCCGTCAACCGAACGGGCTTGTTTACGTGAAAACACTCCCACAGCCACTGTGACCGTGAGGAAGATGATGGTAAGTAATATTTTGATAAACATCTTTTATAATTGAGAATTATGAATTAAGCATTATGAATTGTCAGAACGCTACTTGCACCTGTGCCTGCAGCCAGTTGTAATCGGTATCAAACGAACGCCAGCAGCGGGTGTATTGTGCTTGCACACGACATTTCTTGAAGAACCAATATTGCAGACCGATGGTCGCATTCGTCTGCTTGTAATCCATCTGTGTATTGCGGTCGTAGTAGTCAGCACTACCAATCACATCGAGGTTCTTGGCAACGGTGACACACCCTGTCAGATAAGCACCCTGACTGTTCACTTCACCATCTTTACCTGTCAGATATTCCGAACGAAGACTCAGACCTTTCGATTTCCATTCGCCACCGATACTTAAGCGGTCACGACGATAGTTGTCGCCAATCTGAATATCAGGGTTCCATTCTGCCGTTCCGACAGCATGTCCGCGACCCTTCTGGGCAGAACCGACGATGCGCAACTCCTTGATGGGCTTGTACTCCAGTTTCACAATGACATCCTTGTCGCTGTTGCCGTCTTTCTTGTTGATACCCTGACCATTCATCAAAGCGAGTTCGTAGTGAATCTTATCCTTGAACAAGTCACCATAGACCATCATACCCAAATCGCGTCCGTACTGAACACCAAAGAGCGGGTCGGCACCTTCACCAGCCAGGAAGAGTACAGCTTGCGAATAGACATCGATGAGTTCCAGAACGGTGGGCGACAGCGGATTCTCCAAGCTGTAGCTGTGCTTGAACTGTCCTACACGCACCGATAGTTCGTTGTGGCGGGTAAACCGATAGTCGGTGTAGTATTCCTGAACGACGCTCGAAAAGTCATGCATGAACAGGAACGACCAGCGGTCGGTGATTCTCGCCTTCACCCAGAACAGGGTTCGCTTCAGGTTAAACGAACTGTTGGTACTCCCTTTCGCGTTGTCATACGAATAGCCGCCTTGTGCATATCCGTGAACCTCCGGACGACTCACTAGGTCTTTCACCCATTTCTTGTCGGTCAGTTTGTCAATAACCGAACTGTTTTGCTTGGCTTCTAGAGCCTCTGCCTGAGTCTCCTGCGCTTTAACATACAGCTGTCCCACTATAAATAGTAGGACAGCAATGATCATTTTTCTCATAAAATTCGTTTTGTGTTGTATTGATACAAGATCTTATCCTCTCAGCTGCTTATCCATATTCAGGGCTGCGCGACGACCGTCGCCCATCGCAAGAATCACTGTTGCTCCACCGCGAACGATGTCGCCGCCAGCGAAGATGGTTGAACGGGAAGAACGCATGTCGTCGTTGACGGCAATGGTGTTTTTGCGTCCCAGCTCCAGTCCTTCGATAGACTTCGGCACCAGCGGGTTTGGCGATACACCGATGGCAACAACCACCTGATCGACTTCCATCTCAACGGTTTTGCCTTCTACAGGTACCGGAGAACGACGTCCGCTGGCATCCGGCTCACCAAGCTCCATCACTTGCAGCACAGCTGCACAAACAGCACCGTTCTCGTCGGCTTTGTATTCAATCGGGTTGTGCAGCGTCAGGAAGTTGATACCTTCTTCCTTTGCGTGCTTTACTTCTTCCAGACGTGCAGGCATCTCCTCTTCCGAACGACGATAGACGAGCGTTACCTCAGCACCCAGGCGCTTAGCGGTACGACAAGAGTCCATCGCGGTGTTTCCACCACCAACAACCAGCACTTTCTTGCCCAGGTTGATTGGTGTGTCGGTATGCGGGTTGGCAGCATCCATCAGGTTCACACGCGTCAGGTATTCGTTCGACGACATGATATTGATGGCATTCTCGCCTGGGATATTCATGAAGTTGGGCAATCCGGCACCTGATGCTACGAAGATACCTTTGAAACCTTGCTGCTCCAGTTCGTCCACGCTGATGGTCTTTCCTACGATGACATCGGTTTGGAAGTGAACACCCATCTTGCGGAGGTTTTCGATTTCCACATCCACGATGGCGTTCGGCAGACGGAACTCAGGGATACCGTATTTCAATACACCGCCGATTTCGTGCAATGCCTCGAACACGTACACATCGTAACCCTTCTTCACCATATCGCCGGCAAAAGAAAGACCAGCAGGACCAGAACCTACGACGGCAATCTTCATACCGTTAGACGGTTCGATTTCCGGCAGCGAGATATTGCCGCTTTCGCGTTCGTAATCGGCAGCAAAGCGCTCCAGATAACCAATTGCAACAGCCGGCTCGTTCATCTTCAAGTGGATACAGCGACTCTCACATTGCTTCTCCTGCGGACAAACACGACCGCAGACAGCGGGTAGGGCAGAGGTGGTCTTCAGTACCTTTGCGGCAGCCAGGAACTCTCCGCGCTCAATATTCTTGATAAACGACGGAATATTGATGTTGACCGGACAGCCTTCCACGCAGGTCGGTTTGGCACAATCCAGACAACGTTTCGCTTCTGTCAGCGCCATTTCTTTCGTCAATCCAAGGTTCACCTCTTCCGTACGGGTGGTTGCACGATAAACAGGGTCGAGTTCGGGCATCTTCACACGCTCAATCTGCGTGCGCTCCTTCGGCTTCATCGACTTGCGCAAAGCTACACGCCATTCAGCATCGCGGTCGGTGAGGGTTTCGATGGAAGCCTCCTCCAACCTCCCCCCTGATGGGGAGGCTTTGTCTTCATTGGCAGAGGAATTGGGGCTTCCCCCCTCAAGGGGGGATGAGAGGGGAGCTACGTGCTCCTCAAAATGCTCCATCTCTTCCTGTTCAGCACGTTTGAAGGTACCCATGCGCTTGAACATCTCGTCCCAGTCAACCAAAGCTCCGTCGAACTCAGGACCATCGATGCAGACGAACTTCGTCTTACCGCCGATTGTCAGACGACAAGCGCCGCACATACCCGTACCATCCACCATGATGGTGTTCAGCGATACGTCGGTAGGGATGTTGTATTTCTGTGTCAGCAGACAGGAGAACTTCATCATGATGGGAGGACCGATGGCGAATGCCTTGTCGATGTGTCCTTCCTGCTGGATGAACTTCTCGATACCAACTGTTACCACACCTTTCTCTCCGTAAGAGCCGTCGTCGGTCATGATAATCACCTCGTCAGAACTCTCGCGTACCTTGTCTTCCATAATAATAAGGTCTTTTGAGCGACCAGCCAACACAGAGAGCACGCGGTTGCCGGCAGCCTTCAGCGCCTGGATAATCGGCAGCATCGGGGCAACGCCCACACCACCACCGGCACAGATAACCGTACCGTATTTCTCGATATGGGTAGGATTACCCAACGGACCTACCACGTCAGCTACGTAGTCGCCTTCATTCAAATTACATAACTTGATACTGCTCAATCCCACTTTCTGTACGACAAGTGTGATGGTACCACGGTTGATGTCGGCTTCAGCAATCGTCAACGGCATACGCTCGCCTTGCTTGTCCACACGTACGATGACGAAATTACCTGCCTTACGGCTTTTGGCAATCAAAGGAGCTTCGACTTCAAAGAGATATACTTTCTCTGAGAACTGCTCTTTACGGATGATTTTATTCATAATGTTATAATTTGGTCAAAATTCGGCTGCAAAGTTACTAAATAGAAAGCAAACCACCATGAAATAATTGACAAAATGATGCGATTTTGTACATTTTCCTATAAAAATGCATAAAATCGCACCTTCTTTCTGGCACTGCTCCCTCCCTAAGGGGAAGGCTACGGGGGGCGACCTCTGGTCGGGATGGGGGCGGGGTGGGTCTCTTTACTTCATATTAAATAATATAAAGGAATAGATGTCTGCTTGCTCCTCCAGAATCTTTGCAAGGGGCTTGCCACCACCGTGACCCGCTTTCGTGTCGATGCGGATGAGGACGGGCTTGTCACCCTTCTGGCATTCCTGCAGGGTGGCTGCAAACTTAAATGAATGAGCCGGTACTACACGGTCGTCGTGATCGGCCGTAGTGATGAGTGTTGCCGGATAAACGGTGCCAGGCTTGAGGTTGTGGAGTGGGGAATAGCCACGCAGGTATTCAAACATCTCCTTCGAGTCGTCGCTGGTGCCGTAGTCGCTTGCCCAGTTCCAGCCAATTGTAAACTTATGGTAGCGTAGCATATCCATCACACCCACCTCCGGAATGGCGACACCGAACAGTTCGGGACGCTGGGTCATACAGGCGCCGACCAGCAAACCGCCGTTTGAACCGCCCACGATGGCAAGTTTGTCGCTGCAGGTGTATTTCTGGCTGATGAGCCACTCGGCAGCACCGATAAAGTCGTCAAAGACATTCTGCTTTTGCATCTTCGTACCTGCCTGATGCCATTCCTCACCATATTCGCCGCCACCGCGCAGGGTAACCTGTGCATAGATGCCGCCCTTTTCGAGGAAGGGGATGCGTACAGCTGAGAAACTGGGACCGAGGGATACATTGAAACCGCCGTAGCCATAGAGGAATACCGGATTCTTGCCGTTGCGCTTCATGCCTTTCTTATAGGTAAGGAACATCGGGATGCGCGTGCCGTCCTTGCTCTGGAAGAACACCTGTTCCGAGGTGTAGTCATCCTGACGGAACTTTACTTTCGGCGATACATACAAGGTGCTCTTGTCTTTCTCCATATCGTATTGGTAAACGGTGCCGGGAACGGTAAACGAGGTGAAGGTGTAGAAACACTCCGGCTCCTTCTCGTCGCCTGTGAAACCGACGCTTCCCACTGAGGGTAGATGTATCTCGTGGCGCAGTTTTCCGTCAAGTCCATAGAGGTATGCATGGTCGGACGCATCTTTCTGATAGGTCAGAATCAACTGTTTGTTGATGACTTCAGCACCGCTGAGCACATTCTGCTGTTCGGGAATCAGCTCCTGCCAGCTGTCAACACCCGGCTGACGGATGTCGGCAACCATCACGCGCCCCTTGGGTGCTCCATAGTTGGTGAACAGATAGATGCGGTCGCCGTCATTGTAGATTGGCGAATACTGATAATCCATATTGGAGGTCATCTGAATGAACTGCGACTCCGGTTTCCTCAAATCGCGCACAAAGAGGTTGTTGCCGGCTCCTGCACCGGCTTCATACAGGTACATCAACGTCTCTTCCTCGTTGGTGTCAGAATAGTAGAAACGCTTCGGGTAGGCAGCATTCTGGTAGAACAGCACATCCTCGCTCTGCGGTGTACCAATCTTATGATAATAGATCTTATGACCGGCATTCACGTTCGAGAACTCCTTTCCCTTCACCGGTGCATCGTAGGCGCTATAATAAAAACCGTCGCCCTGCCAGGCAGCACCTGAAAACTTTGCCCATTCGATATGGTCGCCAGTCAGCTGCCCCGACTTCAAGTCGATGACGAAGAACTCCTGCCAGTCGCTGCCGCTACGTGAAATGCTGTAGGCAGCATACTTGCCGTTGTTCGAGAAATAGACACCCTTCAGCGCTACCGTACCGTCAGTGCTCAGTTTGTTGGGGTCGAGGAACACGCGCGCCTCACCGTTCAGATCGTCTTTAACATACATCACACTCTGGTTCTGCAGGCCGTCATTTCTGAAGAAATACCATTTTCCGTGACGTTTGCGCGGAGCCGAAATCTTCTCATAGTTAACGAGTTCCGTCATTCGGTTCAATAGTTTCTCGCGGAAGGGAATCTTCTGCAGATAGGCATTCGTCACCTTGTTTTCTGCTTCCACCCAGGCGGCAGTCTGCTGACTCGTATCGTTCTCCAGCCAACGATAGGGGTCGGCTACTTTCACGCCGAAATACTCATCTACTGTGCCGTCTTTCTCGGCTTTGGGATAATGCAACGCTTGTGCCGAAACGCTCGTTGCGGCAAATGCAGTCATAGTCATCACAATCAGTTTCTTTTTCATCATTATAGTTGTATTTTTTATCATTAGTATTCTTTTTCCGAAGGATTCCCCCTCGCCCCTTGGAGAGGGGGTTAGGGGGTGAGGCCTTCTATCACTTTACCTTTCTTATCATACCACGAACCGTTGTATTCCTTGCCTTCGCGGTATTCACCTTCGAAGTAGCTGCCGTCGTCGCCGAAGGTATATTTTCCCTGACCTTCAAAGAAGTCGTTGACGAAGCTTCCCTCGTATTTGTCGCCGTTCGAGAAGGTGAGCGTGGCACCGTCACCGTTGCGCAGTCCGTTCTTAAACGGTCCCTCGTACGTCGATGTGATGCCTTGCACATTCGTCGTGTAGGTAGCCTTGCCGACACCCTCAGGCAGATTTTGGTCGTTGATAGGTCCCGAATATTGGTACGACATCTTTTCACCGTTCACCTCAATGGTCACGGGGAAGTTCACGACCTCCTTCGTCTGTGTCGCCACCTCCGACGATGTCGGGTTGTTGGATTTCACGAGGGCAATCACGCCAAACGTCACGATACCGACGACCAGCGCTATTATAATATATATAAGGTATTTGTTTCTTTTGTCTTCATCGTCTTCCTCATATTCAAACGTCTCAGGCTGTTGTAGCTCCTCAGGCGTCTGTGGCGTCGGCGCTTCTACGGGCGCAATCACCTGCGTTTCTTCTGCAGTAGGTTCAATGACAACGGTCTCTTCTTCGGGTTCTGGCAGCCCGTTGTCGATGATGTCTAGGAAAGCCTCTGCCGTCTGTGGACGGTCCTTGCGCAACGGCTGCATGGCGGCTTCGATAGCCTGCCACACATGGCGGCTCACCTGCTGCGGCTGCTGTCCGATACCGTTTTCCAGCACCACCGCTGCCTCCGGCGGAGTCTCGCCCGTCAGCAGGTAGTACAAGGTGGCTCCCAAGCTGTAGATATCGGTTACGGGCGAAAAGTCGTGCAGCGAGTTCTGGTATTGCTCCAGCGGTGCATAGCCTTGCGACAGACCCACCGGTGTGCTGCTCGTCTCATTGCCGTGCTCGTCGTAGCTCTTCGAAATGCCGAAGTCGATGAGCATTACTCGGTCGTTCTTGTCCAACAAGATATTGCCCGGCTTCACGTCCAGGTGACAGATATGTTTCTTCTGGTGCATATAACCCAATGCATCTGCAATCTGACGGATATACGCCACTGCCTGAGCCTCCGGAAACGGCCCGTTCGCTTTCACCTTGTCGCGCAGCGAACCGCCGTCGAGATATTGCATCGCATAATACACCGTACCATTCTCCTCAAACACGTCCAGCACCTGCACGATGTTAGGGTGGGAGAGAGTGGCGATGTTACGTGCCTCCTTCACAAATTTCTGGCGGTATTTCTCCGTCTGTTCCTTGCTGCCGGTCGTGGGCACGCTCACATAGGAACTCTCTGGGTTGCGCACGCAGAAGTCCTTGATGAAAAACTCCTTGATGGCGATGGGCACCTCGACGGTCATACCACCCAGATTGCCTGCCAGCGCACTCTGCGTCGTTGCCTTGTAGGTGATACCGAATCCGCCTTGTCCCAATACGTGGTCAATGGTGTATTTTCCAGCCTGCAGCTGACTTCCAGATTTAAGCTCGTACATATTTTCTGTTGGTTTTTAGTAATGTGCAAATATACAACTATTTTTTGAAATGACAAAAAAAATATTTTTTAAAGTGAATTTCCTTATCATTCCGCATCCATACCAATGCTATCAAGCACTAGTTGATTCTTAATCTATTTTTGATTTTTATTAATGAAAAAATGAAGAAAAGACTGTCAGACTGACAGGCGCACTGTGTATCAGCGCGTTACGTCATTTTGAGAGTGACAGAGAGTGACATGAGAGTGACAAGAAATTATTTAACAAAATGGAGATCTAAAACTTTGCAAAATACTGTGTTACAAATAGTTGTATTAAAAACGTATCTTGTTTTATCATCATCCGCAAAAAGTGCTATATAGATTATAATTACAGCAAAAACCTTTAAAATGATATTCTCTAGAGAATTTTTTGTAAAAGAGCCTCTCTTGCAACAAATTCTCTAGAGAATTTTGTCTAAAAGCACCCCTTTTACCCGCTAAAACATGTCAGTCTCATGACAGTCTCTG
>CADBAP010000054.1 GCA_902792685.1 uncultured Prevotellaceae bacterium | reverse complement strand
CCAATAGAGCAGAAGATGACACCCTTTTCGCGCAGTTTCTCCTTGAAGGTGGTCTTCACAGACACGCTGTCCATGATGGCATCGACAGCCGTGTTACCACTCAATGCCAATCGTTCTTCCAAAGGGATGCCCAGCTTGTCGAAGGTTTTCTCCAGCTCAGGGTCGATACCAGCGGGGGAACCGCTGGACGCAGCCTTCGCCGTAGGGTCGGCGTAGTAGCTGATTGCTTGATAATCTATCTCCGGCAGATGCACATGTCCCCATGCAGGCTGTTGCTGGGTTGCCCAATATCGGAAAGCCTTCAAACGGAACTCCAGCATCCAGTCTGGTTCACCCTTTTTTGCAGAGATGAGCCGAACGATATCCTCGTTCAGCCCCTTCTCTATCACTTCCGTATGTACGTCTGTGGTGAATCCGAACTCATATTTCTGTTCAGCTACCTGACGGACGTATTCATTACTTGTTGAGTTCATAGTTCATAGTTCATAGTTCATAGTTCAATGTTCTTGTCCATACGGCGTAGCCAACTATGAATTTTGAACTTTGAACTATGAACTGAATTACAGTTTCTGCTGTACTTCTATCTCCATGAAGGTTTCAATCACGTCACCTTCTTGAATATCGTTGAAGTTGACAAGACTGATACCACACTCCAGACCCGTTGCAACCTCCTTGACGTCATCCTTGTAACGCTTCAGGGCGTCGATTGGAGCCGTGTGAACGACGATACCGTCGCGAACCACACGTGCTTTGTCTGAGCGGTGTACCTTTCCTTCTGTAACCATTGCACCAGCAACGGTTCCCACTTTGGAAATCTTGAACACCTGCTTGACTTCAACCTGACCCGTAACGACTTCTTTCTTCACCTTATCGAGCATACCTACCATCGCAGACTTCACATCATCGATCGCATCGTAGATGACAGAATAGGTGTTGATTTCCACACCTTCGCGGTCAGCAGCCTTGCGAGCATCGGCAGAAGGACGAACCTGGAAGCCGACGATGACGGCGTCAGATGCACTTGCCAGCATGACATCGTTCTCTGAAATCTGGCCGACAGCCTTGCTGATCACATTCACCTGTACTTTCTCTGTAGAAAGTTTGAGGAACGAATCAGAAAGGGCCTCGATACTACCGTCTGTATCACCTTTGACAATGATGTTGAGTTCGTGGAACTCACCCAGTGCAATACGATGAGAGATGTCATCCAATGTGAACTTCTTCTGGGTACGCAGACCCTGCTCGCGCTGCAACTGCAGACGCTTATTGGCAATCTCACGAGCCTCCTGCTCTGTATCCAGCACGTGGAAGGTGTCACCAGCCGTAGGTGCACCGTTCAGACCGAGGATGATACAAGGTTCTGCAGGACCAGCCTTCTCAATACGCTGGTTACGTTCGTTGAACATCGCCTTGATACGTCCCCAGCTGGTGCCGGCAATCACAATATCACCTACTTTCAGGGTACCGTTTGACACGAGGACCGTAGAAACATAGCCGCGACCCTTATCCAGTGACGACTCGATGATGCTACCTGTAGCCTTGCGGTTCGGATTGGCTTTCAGTTCAAGCATCTCAGCCTCTAAAAGCACTTTGTCGAGCAGTTCATGGACACCTGTACCTTTCTTGGCAGAGATTTCCTGACACTGGTACTTTCCGCCCCACTCCTCTACAAGCAGGTTCATCTGTGACAGGTCTTCACGGATCTTATCAGGATTTGCTCCCGGCTTATCAATCTTGTTGATGGCAAACACCATCGGAACGCTGGCAGCCTGAGCATGTGCGATAGCCTCTTTGGTAGTAGGCATCACAGAGTCGTCGGCAGCCACGATGATGATGGCGATATCCGTCACCTGCGTACCACGAGCACGCATGGCAGTGAAGGCCTCATGACCAGGAGTATCCAGGAAGGTGATGCGCTGACCGTTGTTCAAGGTCACGCTATAAGCGCCAATGTGCTGGGTGATACCACCAGCCTCACCAGCAATCACATTCGTATTACGGATATGGTCGAGCAAAGAGGTCTTACCATGATCGACGTGTCCCATCACGGTAACAATCGGTGCACGAGGAATCAAGTCGTTCTCATCGTCTTCCTCCTCGCTGACAGCCTCCTGTACTTCTGCGCTGACATATTCCGTCTTGAAGCCGAACTCATCAGCCACCAGGTTGATGGTCTCAGCATCCAGACGCTGGTTGATAGACACCATGATACCAACCGACATCAAGGTACCAATCACCTGGTTGACGCCGACGTCCATCATCGTTGCCAACTCACTGACCGTCACAAACTCGGTCAGCTTCAGCGTCTTACTGTCCTTGCGCTCAGCCTTTGCCTCCTCGTTCATACGCTCTTGAGCGGCCTCACGCTTCTCCTTACGGTATTTAGCACCCTTCTTGTTCTGGTTGGTCTTGTTGGTCAGACGGGCAAGCGTCTCTTTTACCTGACGTGCTACATCCTCTTCATTCACCTCCAGCGGACGTTGGTTGCGCTTCTTGTTCTTATTCTTCTTGCCGGCATTGTTCTTGTTGTTGGCGGCATTATTCTGAGCGGGCTGTTGCTGATTGGCAGCATCATTGATATCCACGCGCTCCTTACCAATGCGTACACGCTTCTTGCGTTCTACGCGCTGGGCAGCAGCTTTCTCCTCACGCTCCTTGCGACGCTCCTCCTTGGTCTTCTTCTTCGGACGAGTGCTCTGGTTGATGGAGCTAAGGTCTATCTTTCCCTGAATCTTCAGCTGCGGGGTGTTCAGCATCTTCTGCTCATTCTTCGTCTTGAAGATATTGGAATCCTCAGCATCGTCTTCAGTATCAGTCTCTTCTACATCTGTCTCCTCCACTTCGGCATCGGTGGACACTACAGATGGCTCTTCTGTGCCAGCAACTTCTTCGGGTTCTGCCGTTGCAACGATCTCTTCCTCAACCTCTGGGGTCTCAGGCTCAGGTGCTGCCACAACAGGCTCTGGCTGGCTGTCCGGCTCTTCCTTCTGAACGGTCGGCTTCTTCGTCAGGCTGTCAAGGTCGATCTTCCCCTGTATCTTAAACTGGGGACGCTCCACCTCCACCTTCACCTCTTCAACAGGTTTTGGTGCCTTCTTCTCTTTCGGTTTCTTGGAAAAGAGCTTTGCTGCATCGTTCTTCACGTCTTTGTCGCGCTTAAACTCCTCGACGAGAGCTTCATACTGCTCGTCGCTGAGCTTGAAGTTCTGATCGACCTTCGTGCCTTCCAGCTCTTGTCTCTTCTCTAAGAACTCCACTGCCGTCTGGAGTCCGATGTTCAGTTCGCGGATTGCTTTATTTAATCTTATACTCATCTAAGTTATTTACAATTTGACTATTTACAATTTGACTTTTTTATTCAAACTCTGCCTTCAGGATGTTGATGACCTGTTCAACGGTCTCCTCTTCCAGGTCAGCCTTTTCAATCAGCATCTCACGTGGAGCATTGAGCACCTGCTTGGCAGTGTCGAGTCCTACAGCCTTGATAGCATCGATTACCCACTCGTCGATTTCATCAGCAAACTCGTCGAGATAGATATCCTCCTCAGCCTCGTTCTCTGATACCTCACGGAATACGTCAATGGTATATTCTGTCAGCATGGATGCCAGTTTGATGTTCAAACCGCCACGACCGATTGCCAGACTCACCTCTTCCGGCTTCAGATAGACCTCAGCCTTTTTGTTTTCCTCGTCAATCACGATGCTGCTGACCTTGGCTGGACTCAGCGCACGCTGGATAAACAGTTTGGTGTTGGTGGTGTAGTTGATGACGTCGATATTCTCGTTGCACAGCTCGCGAACGATTCCATGCACACGGCTACCGCGAACACCCACACAAGCTCCTACCGGATCAATGCGGTCGTCATAGCTCTCAACAGCAACCTTTGCACGCTCTCCTGGCATACGGGCCACACGACGGATGGAAATCAGTCCGTCGGCAATCTCTGGCACCTCAGCCTCCAGCAGACGCTCCAGGAACACAGGACTGGTACGTGAAAGGTAGATCTTGGGGTTGTTGTTCTCGTTGTCCACGCGGTGGATGACGGCACGGATGGTCTCACCCTTACGATACTGGTCGGAAGGAATTTGCTCTGCTTTCGGAAGAATCAGCTCGTTGTTGTCCTCATCTACCAACAGCACCTCACGTTTCCAGGTCTGATAAACCTCACCGGAAACAACCTGTCCCACACGATCCTTATATTTATTATAAAGGTTGTCGTGCTCCAGTTCCAGAATCTTGGAAGCGAGCGTCTGACGCAGGTTCAGGATGGCACGGCGACCGAACTTGGCAAATTCCACCAGTTCACTCACCTCCTCGCCTTCCTCGTAGTCAGGATCAATCTTCTGGGCTTCTTTCAAAGCAATCTCCTTGTTCTCGTCCTGTACCATTCCGTCGGCTACTACCACACGGTTACGGTAAATCTCGAAGTCACCCTTGTCAGGATTGACGATGACGTCGAAGTTCTCATCACTACCGAAAATCTTGGCGATGACGTTGCGGAAACTTTCCTCCAACACGCTCACCAAGGTTGTGCGATCGATGTTCTTGGTATCTTTAAACTCCTTGAACGTTTCGATCATGTTTGGTCTTTCTTCACTTTTCTTTGTTGCCATTATTATACTGTTTTATTTGATTTCTTTCTATTTGAATCCAATGAGATATTTGCAGTACTTCACCTTGTCCATCTGGAACAAGTGATCTGTATCCTGCAGCTGCGGACGCTTCTTGCCTTCCACCTTCACCTTTTCCTGGGTGGTCACCGTGAAGTCGTTGCCGTCAACGCTCTTCAGCACACCGCGGATCTTCTTGCCGTCAGCACCGAGCACTTCCACATCCTTGCCGATGAAGTTGATATACTGCTGTGGCACCTTGAAGGGTTGTCCCAACCCGGCAGAGCCAACCTCCAGCTCGTAGTCCTCCTCATCACGGCTCAGACGTTCCTCGATATACTTGCTCAATTCCACACAGTCCTCAATCCACACGCCGTCAGCGTGGTCAATCTCCACAACAATCTTGTCGTCCGGACTAATCTGAACGTCAACAAGGAAATAGTCTTTGTCTGCAAGCCATTCCTCTACTACTGCTTTTACTTTGTTCTTGTCTATCATTATTTTGCATTTTAAATAAAAATGTGGAACCTTTCTCAGGTCCCACATTCCTCTGAACGGGTGCAAAGGTACAACAAAATACCTTCACCACCAAATATTTTCCTGTATTTTTATTTTATTCAAGTTTCGCAAGCTAAACTTCATTGTAGTTAAGAAGCTAAGAAGTTATCGCTTTGCTCGTCCTTCGGACAGTAGTTAAGCCATTAGTATCACTATCTGAGTCTCCAGCTGGAAAACTGTCGGCTTAACTTCTTTAACTACTTAACTTCTTCTAACTTCCTTTTAGTATAGCCTCATACTCCTCGGAATGGTTCAGCAACCTGACGGCTTCCTTCCACTGTTTATCGTGTCGCAACGCATTCTCCACAGCGCCACGGTTGTAGTAATAAACAGATACCAGGTCGGCAGCCAGCAACTGTTTGATGGTTTCCTTGTTATAGTCCAGCTCATGGGCAAGGTTATGGGTCAGCTTGGCCTCCAGCGCATCAAACTCTGCCTTGGCACCGTCGTAATAACCTTCAAACTTCGCCCATTTCACCAAGTCTTCCAAGTATTTCCCACTCTCGCGGTCATAATTGAAACCGCTCTTCAACACACATTGCTTGAAATCCTCGTATTCAGCATCAGTAATATCAAAGTCACTGGCTGGTGCGATCGAGGGGTGTTTCTTCATGTAGTCGAGTTCCCAGTTCAACATCACCTCCGTAGAATCCAGACCGCTGGATGCCAGATAGTAGGCGATATTGGGCAAGGAGTCGGGCAGGATCTCCACATCGGGCTTGATGCCGCCGCCGTCGCGTACCTCACGGCCGTTGGCGGTATAGAACACATTCGCCAACGAGTCGGGAACACGGTCGCCATACAAGCTGCCGCCTCGTTTGCCGCCATTCTCCTCTCTCCTCTTCTTATAATTAATAGCCTGGATGCATCGGCCGCTGGGGATATAGTACTTGCCTGTTGTCAGCTTCAGATTGCCGTTATAGGGTAGCGGCAAGTTGGGCAGTTGCACGAGTCCCTTGCCATAGGTTCGCGTACCCATCACCACCGCACGGTCTAAGTCCTGCATACTGCCACAGGTAATCTCGCTGGCGCTGGCCGTACTGCTGTTCACCAGCACCACGATCGGCATCAGCGTGTCGATGGGTTCCACAGTGGTCTTATACTCGCTGCTGGCTCTGGCCAGTTTTCCTTGCGTGCGGACAATCGTCTGACCTTTCGGCACAAACATATTGACGATGCTCACCGCCTCCTGAACAGCGCCGCCGCCATTGTTGCGAAGGTCCAGCACGAAAGCTCGCATCCCCTGACGCTTCATCTCCAGGAAGGCTCTGCGCACCTCCTTCGAACAGCCTTCATTAAACGATGTCAGATTCAGATAACCGATGCCGTCTTCCTTGATGCCATAATAAGAGATGCTGGGCATCTGAATGGAACGGCGCGTAATCTTGAATGTCATCTTTTTGCCTGTGGTGGGACGCTTGATTTTCAACACAAACGTTGTGCCGGCCTCACCACGCAGATGCTCACTCACATAGGTGACGCTCTTGTCGGTCATCACGCTATCGTCGATAGACAGGATGATATCGCCCTTCTTCAAACCGGCCTCCGCAGCCGGCATCTTCTCGTATGGCTCGTCGATGACGACCTGTTTCAGTGCCTGGTTGTAACGGATCAGCGAACCGATACCGGCATACTTGCCTGTCATCATCATCTTCAGCTCCTCTTCCTTGTCGGAAGGGTAATACTCCGTATAGGGGTCAAGCGACGACAGCATCGCATCGATGGCTACACCCACCACCTCATCGGCGTTGAGCGTGTCCACATACATCATGTCCAAGTCCCTGTAAATGGCATTGAACACTTCCATGTTCTTTGCCACACGAAACGAATGGTCATCATCACTCGTCTGTCCATACGCCGTTTGAGCCACTGCAGCAAACAGCAAAAAAGCATATATCAGTTTTCTCATATTCCGTATTGATACCATATTTTGTCTGCAAAAGTACTGTTTTCCACCCACATACCACCCTATTTCGCTTGTTTTTTATTCTATTTTATAAATTTTTCTCGAAAAAGTTTGGTGGATTCAAGCTCAGTTGGTTAGAGCACCTGACTGTTAATCAGGGGGTCGTTGGTTCAAGCCCATCCTGAAGCGCAAATCCCAGTCGAAAGGCTGGGATTTTTGTTTTACTCCCCTCCCTACAGGGAGGGCTAGGGGTGGGTCTTACTTAAAAATCTTCTCCGCAAACATGGTCAGGTAAATGCGCCAGTTGCGCCAGATATGTCCACCATCGGTCTCGATATACTCATATTTATAGCCCTTCGAATCCCAATAGGCACGCAGGTCAACAGTACCCTGATAGAGGAAATCTGTCTTACCCATACCCATCCAGTATAGTTTGGGCTTACTGCCAAAGAGACGGGCACTCTGCTGAGCAAAGTTGGGGTCGTTCTTGATTTGCTCAGAGAAAGGCTGGTTCATGTTGAAGTCCTTGCCGAGATGGAGACCTGCAGAGAACAATCCGTAGTAGTCGAAGGTGGTGGGATAAAGGAGACTGATAGCAAACGTATGACCTCCTCCCATCGACAGGCCGCAGACGGCTCTACCAGCACGACTCTTGACGGTGCGGTAGTGCTGGTCAACATAGTTGACGATATCCATAAAACTGGCAGGGATGGTAGCCACAGCAGGGGTTTTCGGACCTGTGCCGCCATCGCGGAAACCAGGTGTGTACATTCCCCACGACCATTCGCCAGGAGCCGCCTGACAGTTGGGATTGCCATTAGGCATCACCACGATCATAGGCTTGGCCTTGCCTGTAGCAATCAGGTTGTCAAGAATCTGCGCTGCACGCCCCAGTTCACTCCATGCGTTCTCGTCGCCACCAGAGCCATGCAACAGATAGAGCACAGGATACCTGCCGCCCTTGTCGTAGCCGGCTGGCGTATAGACGGTCATACGACGCTGCATCTTCAGCGTAGGACTGTCGTACCATACTTTCGAGAGATTGCCGTGAGGCACCTCGTTGACACGATAGAGGTCGCCTTTGTCACCCTTCTTTTCGCTGACGATGAAGATGTTGGTGAACGACACGATGTCGCGATTGACATAGATGTTGGCCGGGTCTTTTACACCCGTCATACCATCAATATTAAAGGTATAGCTGTACATCTCTGGAGCCAGCTTGCCGGTGGTATAGCTCCACACACCGTTCTCGCCCTCTTTCAGCTGGGCCACACCAGGCTGGAAGTCACCCGTCACCTCCACCTTGACCGCCTTGGGCGCATAGAGGTTGAATGTCACTGTGCCGTCACTGTTGACGACGGGAGATTGCACGCTGGCACTGTTAAAGAGTTTCTCCTGTGCCGAAACGCTGAGGCAAACCATTGCCAGCGCCATCATCATCAAAGTCTTTCTCATATCGTTAGTCGTTAGTTTTGTTGTACTGTTCAATTCCTTTGCAAAAATACAACTTCTTTTTAATATAAACAGGTAATCATCGAAAATAATAGAGAATAATTTGTACCTTTGCAGCGTTTTAACCAAATTCAACGATTGAAAAGATGATGAAAACATTGAAGAAAATAGGTATGACGCTCGTGCTGCTGACGGTAGCACTGACCGTTCATTGTCAGACCTTCTACGAGGTGACGTTCCAGTTGCCCGACAACAACGACAACTATGTGGGACTGCTGGTTTACAACGATGCCGAACACTGCAAGATGAGAATCGTCAACGACGAAGCAGTCAAGGAAAACTCCTGCTATGCCAGCAACTACACCTGTGTGGTGAAAGAAAAGGAAGGCCGTGACGACGTCGGCGTGATGTACCTCGCACCCGAAAACGAAGGGATGCCCATCCTGATGTGGGTATGGGAGAAAAGCGACCAATCAGACGTAAACGAGAATCCCTATTTAGGTTTCGACATCGATGATACAGACTCCTGGATAGAGACGAGTTCCTTTACGGAAATCACGCTGGCCGACATGAGCGAAGACTATATCAAACAGTTCTTCAGCACCGATGAGCCGGAGTATCTGACAATGCTCAGCGGCATCCAGACGGTACAAGGACAGAGCTTCGGCGACAACAGCAGCACCGCGCCCGCCGATGGCGCCCCCACCCTCCATCTGATGGTGGTAGCCAACACGAATGTAAGCGACATCGGTCCTGCCTGCGACATTGACCAGCGCCGTATCCGCAGCGAATTCAGCGGCATCGCCAAAGCCCTCGGCATGAAACTCGACGAGACGCTTATCTCCGGACAGAACTACAGCATGGGACACGTGGGACAAGCGTTGAACAATCTGAATCCCGACAACAACGATGTGGTGGTATTCGTCTATACCGGTCACGGCTTCCGCTTCAAAGACCAGCAAGACTACTACCCCTGTCTCGACCTCTCCGCAAGTGCATACGACGATGCCGAAAAGAATTTCATGGCCTTGAGCGACATCTTCCAAACCATCAGCCAGAAGTCTGCCCGACTGAATATCGTGCTGAGCGACTGCTGCAACAGCACCGTCAACATGAACCAGCCCGTTGTGAGAAGCAACTCGCTGTTCTCACGTTCCAATACCAACTTCAACCTTGAAAAGCTCCGCACCCTGTTCCTGAAGACCAAGGGCGACATCATCGCTACGGCAGCCAGTCCCGGAGAGTTCTCCTGGTGCGGTGAGAATGGCGGTTTCTTCCTGCTGAGTTTCTTTGAGAGCCTGCGCAGTCAGATCAGCGCCCTGAATCAGGATGCCCCCTCCTGGGACGCCCTCATCAACAACGCCATCAGTGCTGCAGCCAGAAAAACAGAAAGCAATGCCAGCACCAAGCGCCAAAACGGCCTGAAAGATGTACTGGTAAAAAGTTTGGAGTAATCAAAAAAAGGAGCCTACCCAAGCGGTTGGCTCCTTTTTTGTTTGAATGCACACAAAGGGTCTGACCCTTTGTGTTATTTCCGCCATTTGATGGTCACGGTCTTACCCTTGTGGATGTAGATACCTTGCTGAGTGGGTCGACGACCAATCTTGAGACCTTGCAGCGTGTACCAGTCGTCATCGTCGTCATCGGCCGAACTTTCGATCACGCTGATGGCGGTGGCGTCGATATCGAGCACGTAAGGTTCCTCCAACGAGCCATAGAAGGCATCGCTAATAAACGGCAGACTGTTGTCAACGACATACTCTTCGCCGTCAACCCATACCTTGATAGCGAGCTTGCTATTGGCATCGTCTTCCGAAGAACCCAAGACGGTGAGGAAGTAGTAGCCCTTGTTATAGCTTACGGCTCCACGGCATTCGCCGTTGATGAAGCCTGCCACCTCAGCATTGTCCACCTCTGCACCATTCTTCTTCACGACCGCAATGATGTTCATGTTGTCGGGATAGAGGTTGTCGTCCATCGGCGTGTAGTGCGATGTTTGAAGGTTGAGGGTTGAAGGTTGAGGGTTGAGGGTAGCCTCCCTTGCCTGAGCTGTGGATGCCTGACCACTGGGATAGTGGAAGGTCTTCGCCTCTGTTGCCATTGAGCGATAGATATAACCCTCGCCCGGCACGATGCTTTCCAAGGTTCCTTCCCAAATACCATTCTTACTATATTCAGCAAAGCTGGTGCGATTCTTCACACGGTCGCCAGGCGTAGGATTCAGTTCTGCGAAGGCGTCATTAGGTGACAGTACACGTTCAGACAGGCTTCCTATCCAGTTGTATCCCGGATAGATGGTCTGCGGTGTTTCCTTCACGTCAATCTCCATGCCATAGACATCGAAGTCGGTCTTCGATGCCAGTTGCATCTTGTACATCTTGCCTGGTTCAATGTCTTTCAGTTCACCAAGTATTTGTCCCTGAGCGTTTACCGATGCGAAGGCTGTCTTACTCTTGATGTTCTTGAAACGTTTCAAGATCGTTGCATCTTCCGGTAGTACATTCTCAATATTGTTGAGAATAGGATCCACATAGATAGACATCCACGTCCAGCCTCTCGCCAGTGATATCGGTTGCTGATATATCTTCGTCGTCGTGAATCGTACAGGATCATCATATGAACCATAGCTGGCATCTGGTACGTATGTCAACGTGAATCTTATGTACATACCTGGAACGGACACAAGGACTAACGGATGGATGTTTCCTGTTGAAGCATTGTACATCTTGAACGACAGTTCGCGCTCACCAGTGCTCAGCTCGGTTGCCGAACCACCATAGATAATCATATCCACATAGTAGGCATCGCGAGAAGGGACATACCTTGGGTGAGCCACACCGCGACAGAGACCCATGTCGTCGAAGGCAGCAAGCTTTGTATCGGTATTCTCGCATATCTTGTCATCAATATATATCTGTCCCGTCAGCATCATGTTGCTCTCATAGAGGTTCGGATCGACGGTCCAGTTGGGTTCATTGCCCCTAACGGTGACATTCAGTTGCAATACTCGCTGTATGCCCAGTCGGTCGGTGACGTAGATATATTCCGTGTGTCGGCCAACGGGAACTGTCGGAGCAATCGTGAATGGAATATTCTTCCTGGTCGTTTCAACCGTACCTACTGCTTCATCCGTTGTCAACCATGTGGGAAGTCCGGTGATTTCATAAGCCTGCGGCATGCCTGTATTGTTCTCCAATTCAAGCCATATCTCTTGACTTTCGTCTCTGTTCTTTTCACAGTATGCCTCGGCTTTGCCATCATATGTTGACCAACTCAGCGCCGCAAAGTCGGCATGGAATTTCCACTGTACGGTTTCAGAGTTGTTGCCGTGTTCGTCCTTGATATAGTTCACAGTGGCTACGAAGTCGTTGTTGTCCATCAGAGGCAGCGAACTGTCGTAGAAGGTGAAGTATATCTCGTCGGCAGAGGCCGTGAAGTCGAACTGTGAGTCGTCTAACCGCATATTGGTGCTACCCGGTTTCAGTGCCGGCGCATTGACGCTCTGTGTCAGCGCAGCTGCTTCTGCAATCACGATATACTCTTGATAGTCTTTCTCACCGAAGTTTGCTGTTGAGAATTTGGTGGTCACTGTTCCCTGCGGATTGCGGCTAATCTCTTCCATGGGGAAGTAGCCCACGAGTCCCGGATAACTGTTGTCCATACGTTCGTACATACGGTCTTTGATGAGTTGTCCGTCAAGGGCAGCACTCCAGATTCGTATCTCGTCAATGTCACCGGTGAAATGATTGTATGTTGCCGCATACTGTTCGCCATAGGTGTCCATCAGTTCTTCACCACCGAAGAGCATCCACTTGCCGGAGATACCAGGAATTTTCTCCTCAGGAATCACCTTCACCGCCTCACCGTCGAGGTAGGCGATAGCACTTGTTCCGCGACGCACGTTCAGTGCGAAGTGGTGCCAGTTGCCATCTTTGTAGTCCTTATTGCTCAACTGTATCTCTTCCTCAACCTGCTGTTCCTCTGCACCAGTTTCGTCATGGCTGTGTGTTATCTTCTTCAGCGTGAGCACATCATTTCCCTGTGCAGATTTCTCGAAGTCGATGGTGATACCGTTGAGTACCGACAGGAGTGTCTGGTTGGATGTCTCGCATGGCTTGTTACCACGGAACCAAAACTCTACGGCATAGTTGTCGGTCTTGGTTGGATTGAATGTCGCTATATCTACACGTATCGGACTGTTGCCCTTGAGCTGTGCAGCACGGTTCTCGTTGTTGATATACCAGCTCTCACTCTCCATATACATGTGGCGCGAGCGGGCACGGTCGGTGATCTGTGTACCATGACCTTCGTCCATTTGCCAGTAGCCCACGAGTCCTGGTGTATAGGAAGCCCTCACCTTGTTACGTGTCTGATAGAGTTCCGTAGCGGTGATGTCGGAGTTCCAGATGGTAAGGTTGCTTACCATTCCCTGCATACCATCGCCGCCAATGCCCAGTTTTCCGTGACTATTCAGATCCTTAGCAGGCATGCTCTGTCCGATGTAGTTTGGCGTTTTGTCATCGGCAGTCACATAAAGCATAGTGATGCGGTTTTCTGGGTCGTCAGCGGTCTTGCGCTTATAGTCCAGCGCCATGTATATCCACTGATTCTTCGGCAATTGTGTGCTTGTCTCGAAGACATCGTTTTCACCTCCCACACGTGCACGAAGCTTACCGTCGTCGTGAGTAGAGAGCGACAGCAGGTTGTCTTCTGTACCGAGGCTTACGATGGTGCCGTCGCCCTGACGGTAGAACCACATATCGAAGGCGTAGCTGGAGTTCGACAGGTCGTACTGCGCCTCCGTCTGAATGCGGCTGCCATTGAGTTGTGCTGCCACATCAGCATAAGCACCACCAGTTACCACATTGTTCATGCCACCTTCGATGCGGAAGTTGCCACTCTTCGTAAGGGCGTTGCCATTGAGCACTTCGTTGAAACGCAGGTGCATGTTGTTGCGGGTAATATAGGTAAGCTGTCCATTCTCCGGACTAACCATTCCGAGAATCTTCGGTCCGTGAGTGTCCTGCGTAATCTCAATGATGTTACTCTCGTAGGTGACATCGTCGGCACCATACTTACCGAAGGTCTGTGCCTGCAGCTCATAGAGACCATCATCCAGGAAGACTACCTTCTCTGCAAACTGACTGCCCTCAGGTATTGGCTCGTAGCCTTGCGCCTGCAGTTCTGCCAGGTCGCTCCACTGCTTATGTGCCGTCCACGAATCGGTACCCTTGCGGCGGTAGCGCAGACGGATGCCCATGAGACCTTCATCCTGACGGTCGAGGTTCGACATGGTGGCTGTGATACCTCCGTACAGATCTTTATCAGCCTTGTTCAGCACGGTGTGGTTCACACTCAGTTCGACGAGTGCCGATGATGGCACGAAGTGTACACGCAGTTTTACCGGATCGCTCTCGATGCTTTGGTCTTTCTCTGACTTCAGCTGGAGAATGATGTCCTTGTAATCGATGATGCTGCGGTCGCTCTGTGTGACGATGAGGGTCTTCTCCACGATCTCGCCGCCTTTCATCTTGATGAGTCGGCCGTCCTTTCCGTTACTCAGGATATTACCATCGACAACCAGCACGGCACCATTAGGATTGCTTTTCTCATTCACCTGCAGCACGTAGTTGCAGATATCGTTGGTTTCACTCTCGTTGGATAGTTGCAGAATGAACTTAGCCTGTCCGCCTGTAGGCACATTGGTAATCTCCCTTGAACCAAGCACCTTGAGTTTCGGGTTCTCCACTTTCATGGTAGCCTCGTTGAGCTTTGTTCCCGGCTGGTAGTACTTCGTCTCGCTACCTGCCTCATACGGGTTGACGGTTTGTCCGCCACGGGTGCGGAAGATGGGTCCCCATCCTGTCGGCGACTTATAGACATCTACCGACAGCGCTGTACGTGGGTCGCCGTCGCTCATCGTCCATGCCACTGTGTTCGAAACAGAGGTACTGCTACCATCGGTGTTCGAGTCGCCTGAGCCGCTGGAATAGCCTAAGTTGGCTATCACACCGGCATCGTTGAAGGTCTCACCAAGCTGACCCACCACGCTAAACGACTTTGAGAATTCATGCTTATGCGTCTTGCCGTTCTTGATGGTTGTCTCCGTTGTCTGCGACACCTTTGTGCCACTGGCGATAGAATAGTTCTGAATCAGACTGCTCTCATTATTGAAAGCATCGAGTTTATCGGCTTCGTTATCGGCGATGCGGTCGCGCCATACCTTTATCTGGTTGATGGCATCTTCTACTTCATCAGGCACATTCGGATCATTGGTACCGTTTACAGCCATATAACTGGGATAACCGTGTGTGGCAGCAAGCTGTTCCTTGGTCCATGCTTTGTCGCCATTGGCTCTACCAAACTCCGGATCGCCAGGTTTGTACTTGGTATAATACACCACCTTACCCGGTACCGCCACCGCCTTATTCTTATCCCAGTGGTCGGCGTTGATATAGCCTTCTTCCAGTTTGCTCTTGATGATAGCCTCCCAGTTAGGTATCAGCGTGTTTTCGATATATGCCTGCGGGAATACGAACTCCGTATCGAACTCTTGTCCTACGGTGACACCGTCCTTCACATCAAGCTTATAGGTGCCGTCGGCTTGCTTGTAGATTCCCAGCATGCGTCCCTTGCTGAACAGCAGGTTGGTGGAACGGCCAATATAGGTGTCGCCACCTTCAGGATAATAGGTCATTGTCTTATTATCGACAATCATCGAACTTGGTGTTACCATCTGTTCGGTCACCGTGTAGGTAGTATCATTGACAGCGACATCCTGGTCGGAGTAATTCTTTGTTTTCTTTAGCGTCTGGTTCACCACAATCTTGAACTTCGAATTGGCGAGTGTAGCAATACCCAAGATAGGTCCCATGCTCACTTCCCATGTTGGAGTTTCGCTGATATAGCCTCCACCCGTCCATCCTGAAGTGCTGCTTTCAACGGTAGTATGTGAATAGGAGCGGATTGTTTTATTGGCGAGTGAAGCAACCGAGGTAGAACCTGGCGGACGACGTAGAATCATATCCACCGCATCAGGACCACGGGTCACGAAGTTAGTACCCGAACCAATGCTACCCAGTACAATCAGGTCGAGCGCTTCGGTCTTGGAGTCAGGAGCCTGCCACATGGTGGTACGGCCGTCAACGGCAACACCGACCGACATGTTGTGGATGTATCCTGTACCGAAGTTGGGAGCACCCGCCACAAACTGGTATTGTACGTGTCCCGTTTCATCGGGTGTTATTTCGACATTGGCAGTCTTATAAGCCTCACCCATCTTCACATCTTCACCATTGACCTTACCGTCTTCACCATAGATGACGGTGGTTGAGCTGGCATCGTTGGCAATGTGTATCACGGCATCTTGCGGCACCTCGATAAAGGTCTCGTCGGTGTCAAGGTTCTTATAGCTTTCGGCTACGGAGATGTCGTATGTGTAGGCTTTGTCCTGTACGAAGATAGGATGGTCGAAGGTGTATTTATAATTATTGTCAGTGATATTGGCAACGGTTACGGAATCAACTGTGAAATCAACATTGGTCACACCTATCTTCCGTTCACCGAAGACATTCTTGATGGTCTTCGACAACAGCGGACTCGTCTGTACTACTGACAGCGTTGGATTGGTACGATACTGCCTGATCATCTTAGCGCTATACTGGTATTTCAGTGTTGAACCGTTTTCAACGGTAACAGAGTCGGCTTGCATCTTCTCCTTGATGGCATTCGTCGCATCGATGACTGGCAGGTTCTGTGTGAAAATAGGCTTATCGTTGTAGATATCCCCATTCTTATCGTTCACAAACGTGATGCTCTCCACCTTGTACTTCAGCGGTGGCAGCAGAGCCGAGAACTCACCGGTCTTATCGTCGGTCGTTATATAGATGTAATGGGTATCGGTATCGCTTGGCTTTGTTGCATTCAGGGCTGCACGGTAAGCCGTACTGTGAATGCTGTCGGTAGCACTCTCCACAGGCAGGTTCACCGTTCCGTAGTTGCCATCACCGTGATCGTCGGTGACGTAGTTGAACGAACACTGGCTCTCCTTGCCCAGACTGAGTTTGATCGTAGCCTTGCCCAGTCGGTTTATACTCTTGTGGAAGCCGACGGGAGCATCCAAATCAGAGAAACCGCCGTTCACACGACCGGTGACGTTGACCAGCGTGGAATCAACGAAGTTGGCTATCTCGGCTTTCTTGAAGTCATAGGTAGAACCGTCGAGTGGGAACGAGGTAAACTTATGTCCGTTCTTGTAGCACTCGATAAGGTGCTTACCGATAGGTACCGATATTTCGTATTCACCGTTGGAGTCGCTGCGAATACCCTCTTTCGACTGTACCATATTACCGTCGATCATGAACTGGACACTATCGACAGGGATATTGGTGTTCAGGTAGGTAATCTTACCCTTCAGCGGGAACGACGATGTATCGGTGAAATCGTAGCTGTTCAATGTCAGCGAACCGCTGCCGATGAAGCCGTTGCGTGATACGGGGTTGAACTCGTGGATGCCGCGTGTAGGCAGAATGGTATAGGTAGAACCGGAACCTACAAACGGGATGCCGCGGATGATGTATTCACCTGTTGCATTGGTGATGGCATAGCGCGACAGTTGGTTGTCGAGCGGCACAATATTTGATGCGGCGATATTGTTGCCTACGGTAGCATGACGGCCGTTAGGCATGTCGTTGGCGTAGGAGGCGTCGAACACGTAGTGGTCAAGTCCCTCGTCCATTGGCCAGTAGAGCGCCAAGCCCTCCTCGCGACCGTTCAGCATGCGGTCCTTGTAGTAGCTCTTCTCCTTGTCGCTAAGGTTGTGGTTCCATACGCGTACCTCGGCGAAGTTGCCTTTGAATGCTTCTTCCTCAGCAATGTCTTCAGCACCTCCTACAGAAAATACTCTCGGGTTGTTCTCTTCCATGCTTTCAGTGGCAGTGCATGAAGTAGTGAAATAATAATTCTCATATCCGCGGCCATATCCTTTTTCACGTTCATAGTATACCATTAGAGCATCATTGTTGATTCCGTCGATAGTGTAGAGACACCTGTTATCGAAGATTCTGTATTTCGGATCCAATGGTGCGTTTTCTTCTTTTGTATATTCCTTTGATGATACGAAGTTGAGTGGGTTAATCTGTTCTGATTTGTCATTGACGGTAATCACAGGAACAGTCTCTGCGTTCTGTACCGATACTAACGAATAGATGTTTGCAGGAATGGTAAGTCCTGTTTTCAGCAAGGTTCCTGTCCATGTTCTCGTCTTTAAAGTAATCGGCTCAGGAAGTTGGGTAGCGAGATAGTATAGTGACAAGAAGTAGTCAGTACCTCCATATATGTCACTAATCCATGTGCCTCTATAGTCAGAGTATCTGAGACCTAACTTTGTGGCTATATTGCTGCGTGCATCCTTTACATCATCCTCTGTTGTGTAGATGTATGTGCCATAAGTATCGTTTTGGTAACCAGGAAGACCTTCTTCTTTGGCTTTTGTATCAATGATACAGCCCTCTGCTCTCCAGTATTCGGTAAAGGTTTTCTCGGAAACAGTGATGTCGGAGAAGAGTTCTAAGAGTAATTGATAGCTGTCGCCACTGCGGGCGCCAACGCGAAGACGGCCTACGCCCGGTATCTCACCGATGACGGCTCCCTCTTGCATTCCTTCATCCGGACGGACGAACATCTGCACGGTGTAGTCCTTGTCTTTGCCAAAGATCTTGGCAATCTCTGTGTCATCGGCACTCCATGCGATACCTGTCGAAGCACCATCGACGCGCTGCGAATAGCCTTTCACTATATTGCCGTCGTCGGCATTAGAGGGACGGAGTGTCAGCCGCACGTCTTCCACTGCATCGCCACTACCGAAGCTGATACGACCACTGATGACGCCACGTGCCTGACAGAAGCCGGCATCGGTCAACGTGTTCTGCAGCAGGTTGCCGTTGTAGGCCTCTATCTTGTATTCATAGTAGTAGCCCGGCTGCACGGTATTGTCCTCGTAGGTATATTGCGTATTGGTACCGCTGGTGGTATTGATGCGTATATAGTCGGCATCGCTGTTCACATAACGGCGCGAGATGACGAAGGTGGTATTGTCGGTACCTACTTGGTTTGCCTCCCACGACAGGCGCACGGTACCTTCGTGGGTACCCTTGGTGGCGCTGAATTTCTTTACGCTGGAGCCATTGAGCAGTCCTGCGGTAATAGCGTCGCTCTCGAAGTCGGTACTATTGAGCGTTAGGCGCACCTTGTACTGATAGCGCACACTGGGATTGGGAAGGTCGCCGTCGAGGAACGACAGAAGCGTGCCTGATGAGGGCTGGGCATCGCCATTGACAGTGCCAAATTCTGCCCATTCGCTGTCATCGCTGGTCTTGCGCATCACCTTAAAGGTAACACTCGATGCCGTTGTCGGAATACGGGTGTATTGCCACGTGAGCTTCACCTTGTTGGTGACGGTGGTGTCTTGCTTCAGGTCGTAGATGCTGAGTTCGGGTTGGGTGTTCATCAGTCCCGACTCTACATAGCCCAGTTTCTTCAGCAAATCGTCGCTGGGGTTGTTGAGCTGCGACTCGTTGATGCCTTTTCCTATCCAGTCTTTCGGCACGTTGAGTACCATATATTTATAGTAGGTAGCGGCGCTGACGTTGTTGTCATGATAACCCAGCGCCTGGTTATTGCCGGCATCGTCAACGGTGCCGCGCTTGCTCCACGAACCATTCTTTGCCTTACCATCCATGTCGGTCTCCATACGGTAGATGTATGGTTTGCACTCCAAGTAGTAGTTGCTGCCCGACGGATAAGCATTCCACGACAGGTCGGCAGCATTGTCAAACTGTCGGAACTCTGTGGTGAGCGTGTTGGGTGCTGGCACCACAGGGAACGCATAGGTCCTATTGTAGGCATAGGCGTCTTTCCAGTAGTAGTCGCTCGCGTCTTTCAAACCCAGCAACGCTACCACTTTCAAGTCTATCTTCTTAGGATTGCCCACATCGCTGGGGATTTCCATCTCGTAGGTTTTCTTGCTGCCCTTCTGACATTCGAAGGTCTCGGTCTTATCTACCACAGAGTTGTCTTGTCTGGTAAATGATGCCGTCACCGTAAACTCACCTACACGCTTGTGTACCTCGCTCAGTTTGCTGGGTACATCGTCGGGCAGAGCCGGCACAGTAAACTTAATCTTGTCGGGACCGCTACGCTCGTACTCATATTTTGGGGTGAAGCTAGAGTAGAGATCTCCTCTTAGATAGGCCGAACCCAGGGTCATGGTGAATTTGCCGCCGTCGTTGTGTTCATACTCATAGTAGAACGTCCAGGTATTTCCTGCCATCGATGCCGGATAGTAGAAGTCGATGTTGGGCGTACAATAATGGTTGTCGCTGCCCCATTTCTGAATGAGGAAGTCCTTGCCGTCAAACTCTATCTTCTGCTCTGCGCTGCCGTAGCCGTTGGTAAACCAGGCACGCGCCTCGCCAACACAGTAGCGGGCATACACCTTACCATAGGGATTTTCATTATCACCTTCATTTTTGTAGTGTATGTCCATCAGCCATACGGTTCGGTTGCCACACTTAGCATAGATACCACCCTTCTTGGCATAGGTATCACTTCTGTCCAAGTCGCAGAGGAACGGTTTGAACGTCACATGGTCCGAAGAGGAACTCATGGAGAACTTACTGGAGTTGTGCATCCAGTCACTGGCCTGTGCCAGTTGCGGCAACAGCACCATGAGGCACAGCAGCATGAAATGTCGAATCGTTCCGAATTTCACAATAGATTGCTTATGGTTCTTGTTCATAATCATTTATTTTTAGTTTTTGTTATTTTATCAGTTTTCCTCTTCTTCAAATACATGAGGTTCGAAGGTGTTCTCTCTGGCATCATCAGGCTTAGTATATTGTTTTCTTTCTTTCATCTTACCACGTATTTTTTACCATTCTGAATATAAATACCCTTTGGCATTTGACCATTTGACGGGTTCACAATTTTACGACCACTTAAGTCGTACCACACATCTGACATCTGACATCTGACATCTGACATCGTCTCTATGTCTGTTGTTTCGTCATCATCAAAAACGATACCAACATTTCTTGCCTTTGCACCTGTAGTCTTAATCGCATCCCACTCATCATTTGTTAATCGCAAAAAAGCGCGATTGGCACGTATGGTTCCAGTCTCAGTGGGATAAAACAAGCCATTTGATAAAATAAAATTGGTGTATTCAACATTGTTAATAGTTTCTGTGGCATAAATGGTGCCACCATCTGGCATTCCTACAAACTTGTTGGCTTTATACCTTTCATTATCAGCATAAGTCGTTCCGTCTTTCCTTGGAAGGTCGGCGTAAGTGCTAGTATTCGTGGCATTATGAATTAATATGCCCTGACCCGCTCTGATGTAATCAACGCGTTTGACATGAATCTG
>CADBAP010000053.1 GCA_902792685.1 uncultured Prevotellaceae bacterium | reverse complement strand
CGGTATCCTCCGTCTGCCCAACGGCAAGTCGTTCATGGAAAAATACGATGAGCGTCTGTCGTTAGCTCCGCGCGACATCGTGGCACGTGCTATCGACAAGGAGATGAAAAAACACGGTCTCGATCATGTCTGTCTCGATGTTACCCATAAAGACCCCGCCGAAACCAAACGCCATTTCCCCAATATCTATCATAAATGTCTGATGATCGGTATCGATATCACCAAAGAATATATCCCCGTGCGGCCAGCAGCCCACTATATGTGTGGTGGCATCAAGGTCGATCTCAACGGTTGCAGCAGCATCAAACGACTCTATGCCCTGGGAGAATGTTCGTGCACAGGACTGCATGGAGGCAACCGTCTGGCTTCCAACTCGCTGATTGAAGCCATCGTTTATGCCGAGACCGCTGCCCGCCATTCTTTGGAACATGTGGACGAATATACCTACAACACCCGTATTCCCAAGTGGAATGATGAGGGAACCCTTACCAACGAGGAGCATGTGCTCATCACGCAGAGCGTCAAGGAAGTCGGTGAGATTATGTCCAATTATGTCGGTATCGTACGCAGCGACCTGCGCCTGAAGCGAGCCTGGGACCGTCTCGACCTGTTGTACGAAGAGACCGAAGCCCTGTTCAAGCGTGTGAAAGCCAGCAAGGACATCTGTGAACTGCGCAACATGATCAATGTCGGCTACCTCATCACCCGTTGGGCCATTGAGCGCAAAGAGTGTCGCGGTCTTCACTACACCACCGATTACCCCCTTCACGCCTACGACTCCCATGTTAAGTAGATATCGGAAGTCAGATCCAATTCTGTAGGGCTGATGAACCCCCTAACTTAGGGGGTTCGTTTATCGCGTCAGCGAGAACTTCAGGTTGAAGCCGAAGTCGTAGGTGGTGGTAGGATAGCTGGAGGAGGAGAGCAACGGGGTGTTGGTCTGCATGTCGTAATAGAAACTCAGGGACAACAGGCGCGACAGGGTGTAGTCGGCAGTGAACGAGAGCTTGAAGGCGTTGTTGCCGCTCGATGCCGATGAGGTCATCGTGGCAATATCACGGCTGATGGCTGCCTGCTGACGATACGACAGGTCGAGGCGCAGATTCAAATCATTGTTGAAGCCGCGGTTGTTATTCTTCGACGAGCTGGAATTGTTGTTGTTATTGTTCTCCTCGTTACTCTTTTTCTTTGAACTCTTCACTTTCCGTTTGCTGCCTGATCCGAAGAGTTTGAAATTGTTGATCTTATAGCCTGCACCAACGACCCAGTCTTTGCTCAAGGCCTCGTTGATCTGCACACTGGTCATCGAGAGCGAGAGAACGCGTGTCTGACGGTATTCGAGTTTGCAGGTGAGGTTGTTTTGCAGGGTGACATCGATACCCAGCAACGGCGAGAAGGCCTCGTTGATGCTGACCTGTGCAACGTTGTACATCGACGACGGCGTGAGCAGATTGGTGGTGGCATCGGTGATGAAGCCCAGTCCGTTCATGTATTCCTGCCAGGTGCTGTAGCTCTGATAGGAGCCGACGGCATAGACGCTCTTGTAGGCGTGGTTCAGGTTGACGCTCTTGAAGTGGTCGCGGAACCAAGGCAACTGTGACAGTCCGCTGTAGCGGATGGTCCAGTTGGGCAGCAGGCGTGCCAATGAGGGGAAGATGTCGAGTTTGTCGCCACCCATCCAGGTATAGGTATGCAGGAAGGCCGGAATCATGACGTCGCCGCTGTACTTGCTGACATCGCCATAGGTGCCTTGTGCATTGTCGCCGATGATGCCTGCATATTGTGCCTGCACACGGTCGCGATAGCTGTCGAGGGAGTTGACGAACTTCTCGAACGACGGACTGCTGTAGCCATTGTTGGCATCGCCCATACTCTCGAAGGCGGTGCCGATGGAGATGGTGGTCATATTGAACGAACCGGTCTGTGTGGTAGGCGTGCCCTTATACATATACTGAATGGTCTTGGCGGTGGTCTCCGTGCGGCTGGCGTTGAGGTCGATCTTGAAGTTCTTGACAGGCTCCAGCGTGACTTTGATCTGGATGTCTTCCGTCTGGTTGGTGACAGCAGGCGTAGCCACAGATTCGTTCTGCAGCAGCCATCCGCGGTCGCGTGCCTTGCCGATATAGTCGTCGTCAACGAATCCGAAGGCGAAGTCAAGACCTGGCGACAGGGCGTCGGCATAGCGTTTCTGTCCGAAGGCATCGCCGACGGTGTTCATGAAGCCCGGCAGCGTCATCGCATACTGGTTGCGGTAGGAGAAGCTGGCTGAACGGACGAGCATCAGACCGCGTGCGATGCACTGAGCGGTCTTGTACCACCCCTGATTCTCTAATGGCGCCTTGGGGGTAACGGTAATCTTGACGGTGACGGCGGTGTCGGCCTTGTTGGTAATCTTGATCTTGTTGTCGCCGTCGGCCTTCCACTTCAGGTTATAGGGCTTGCCGTCTTTGGTCTTGGCGGACACGCGGAGTCGTTTCGACTTCTTGCCGTGGGTGATGACGATGCTGGTGTCGGCCTGTATGGTCACCTCCTTCTCGAAGCTGTTCTTGTTCTTGGGCAACTCCTTCTTCTGCTGTTCTTTCTTCTTGTCGGCTTTATCGTCAGGGGAAGCGTCGTCACCCGTTTTCTCCTTGCCGTCTTTCTTCTTATCGTCTTTCTTCTTGTCGGCGGTCGCCTTCTTTTTCTTGGTGGTGTTGCGAGTCGTCTTATTGAATCGCTCGTTGGTCTTCTTCAGGAACGGAATATGGTTGTAGAGTTTCTCGAAGTTCAATGCTCCGTTCAGGTTGAAGGCACGGTTGGTGGTGATGGTATTACCCAGACTGGTTCCGTCGGCCAGGTCGGTACCTCGTACCCAGGTATAGGTGGCATCATAGGATGCGTCGGCGTTTATCCAGTCGAAGATGGGGATGAGGTTCAGCGGCAACTGATAGGACGCCTTGGCCGATTGCCGATAGTCGAGCGGTGTACCAAAATGCTTGATGCTGTTCCATACGGAGTCTTTCCATGCGGTGTATTCATCCGGATAGAGGTCTTTGTTGATGATGGTATAAGGTTCCTCAATCTCAGCATGCGTACCGCTCTGGAAGTTGAAGTGCAGGTTCTTCGTCAGGTCCCAACGAATAGAGAAGTCGCGGTTCCACAGGAACTGCTCGTCGAAGGTAGGATCGAGTTGTGCACCTCCGAGGTCTTCCATATCGCGCTGCTGCAACTCATAATAGTGTCGTTTCAGTTCGGTGGCGAAGGTGATGTTCTGCGGCAGCCAGTTCAAACCGAACCGTTTCAGGATATCGAAATATTTCGACTTGCTCTTGATCTTCTTGAATGGTTCCCAAGGCTTATAGACGGGAGTCCACGAGTAGTTCATGGCTCCTCGCCAATCATCTTCTTTCTCATAGACGGTCGTCTCTCCGCTGGTGCGACGGTGTGAGTGGCTGTAGGTGAACGAGAAGTTGGCAGGGTCGTAAGGCATCGGATGGCCTTTGGTGGCGATGCCGACGCGTACATTCGACAGCGAGAAGTTGCGGGTGGTGGCCTTCGTCACAGCAATAGCCTCCAGCGAATCACGCTCATGGGCATCGGCGGTGGCATCCAGCGCATCGTCTAACCGCAGGTCGGTATCCAGCGGATTGTACTTCGGACGGCTTTCCTCTTTCGTGATACTATAATATAAAGGTGCAGATACCTTCGCCTTGTCAGGGAAGAACTTACCCAGTTCGATGTTGGCTGTGATGCTGTAGGTGCCGTAGTTGTCGTTGGCACGCTGGCTCACACCTTCCTCCAAGCCACCGAAGCCTTCGGTCTGGTATTTTCCCTGTACGTTGACTGTTCCCAGGTCGCTCAGCTGCATGTTCAGATTGGCTTGTGCAGCCCATCCGCCCTCATTGGTATAGTCGAGCAGTCGCAACTCGTTGAGCCACACCTCACCGCTCTTCTGGTCGTTGGCGAGGTTTCGAATACCCAGGATCATGGTCTTCACCTCTCCCAATGTCGGGTTACCCATGATGGTAATCTTGTTGGACGGATGCTGCTCGTCATAGACGGAGTACTCCACGTTGTAGCTGGCTGCACCCTGACCCTTTGCGATGTTGCGGGCTTTCTTCAGATTGGTGAACAGGCTCAGGTTGATGTCAAGCATATTATCCTGCGGCCATACCGCCTCGCACCCAGCACGGCTATAGGTGTCGTAGTGTCCTGCGGGCGTCAGCTTCAACGGGATTTCGTATTCGTAGTAGTTGTTCTTGTAGTCGCTACCCAGACGGATGAACACGGCCAGCTGGTTGTCGGACAGGTTGGTGGTGTTCTGTTCCAGCGCATTGGCGTGGACAAACATCTGCAGGCGTTTGTATTGGCGCAGGTCGATGGTGGTGTTCTTATAGACCGCCTTTGATTCTTTGTTGCCCAAATTCGTCACCGTCATCGCCAAAGCCTGTTCGTTGCTTTCTACCAGCTGCGGCTGGGTGGGGTCCTGTGCACGTTCGATGCCAGGAGGCAGCGTGTAGTTGACAGGTGTCTTGTCGTTGTTCTCCTCGATGTTGACAGCGCTGACAGCCAGTTTGCCGGAGGTAGAGACAGACGGCGTAAGGTCCTGTTCATAGACACGCCATTCGCCACGCACCAGGTCGAGTGAGCCGAAGCGCATGACGATGGGTTTCTCGAAACCTGTCAGGAACATACGCATGAAACGGATGCTGCTGAAGTCGGTGATGTTACCTTCCCGCCACTCGTATTCGCGCAACGGAATACGGAACTGGTACCACGTGGCACTCTCGGTCTTGCCGTTGCGCAGTTTCACCGACGACTCGCGCTTGTCCACGATGAAGTTCTGACCGACGACAAGGTCTTGCGGACGGACAGACACATGATACTGGAAATACTTCTCGTATTCGTTCAGCGTGTAGTCCTGGTTGATGTCCTCCACATCCGGCGTGGTCTTGTAAGAGGTGTCGTAGCTCTCGCTGCGGGTATCGGAGTCAGGGGAGTTGCCCTGCGGTTTGTTGATTTGCTTGTAGCGCTGCAGGATGGGTGCCTGGATCTGGTCGAAGTCGCTACCGCGGAAATAATGGTAGTTGTCGTTGGCAGGGTCGGCCCAGATGGAATCGAAGACCTCTGGAGCCACCTTTCCCTGAATCTGTGTCAGGAAGTCCTGATAGGTCTCATACTGCTGTTCCTGTGCGTCGTTCAAACCATTGAAACCCACATCCTGCAATGCACGGCTGCCGCTGGATGTGGCAAAGGCGTAGTTGACGATGGCCTGTGTGGGAATGCGTCCCCACTGGCTGGTGATCCAGCTCTGTGAACCATCGACAGGCATACCGCTCTCGTAGAATTTCTTTCCGTCGTGCAGGATGTCCTCGCTCACCTCACCCAGGTTGATATAGAAGTCGCCACCATATTTATAGGCATCGCTCTCCTGATTGCTGTAGATAAACGGGTCGAGCAGCCAGAATTCGATGTATTCGATGTTGGCGGTTTCGAAGTCGCTGGTATCCAGTTTACGCATCATACCGCCCCACGTATGGGTAGGATCAGTGAGATGTCCCTGATAGTCGAGGTTCGGATTGAAGTTATAGGAACCACGTTCCTGCGGATAGTAGGCGAGGTTCAGGATGGGCAACGTGGCTGTGGCACCGTTGTAGCTGCTTTGGTCGCGGTTCGGATACAGCTCCTTGACATAGACCTCACGCACATAGTGGTTGCTCAACTGGTCGAGGTCGCTCTTGATATGTGCAGGCGTCAGCGAGGAAGAACGGCGGGTGAACAGCGGGTCGATGTTATACCAAGCCAACAGCGAACGGTTGTAGCCGCTGGCAAGCGTTGAGTTGTCGTTGTGCTCTGGGAAGAAGGCCGGCACACTCGACATCACCCATGAGGTAGGTATGCTGACGTCGATGGTGTTCTTGGTGTTTTCGAAATCGTCCAGATAGGAGGCGTTGTCCTGGGTTCCGTGACTCTTGCCAGCAATCAGTTGGGCAAACTCAGCATTGAAGGAGATGTGCGAAGGTTGTGTCAGATGCAGGAACGGAATCTTGTCGAGCATATTTGTCAGCCACTGACTTTCCTTCTTCCAGTTCATGCTCACACCCCACAAGGTGTTGTTCAGCGGTTCACTACCCATCGACACCTTCGTCGTGAGGGCTTGTTCGCTGAGGTGCTGGAAGGTACCTGCCAACTGGAAGTTCTTGCTGAAGTTATACTCCCAGTTCAAACCAATCATCGTCTTGCGCTCCATCGCATAGTCAGACTGGCTTTCCAGTGACACGCTGACATTGGTGCCGGCATCAATGATACTTTGGTTCAGGATTGTCACCTCACCGGCTGAATAGTCCACGCTGTAGTCGACTCCCTCAACGAGTTCCACTCCTCCTGCCGTTACCTTCACAGAACCTTGCGGCACATTGTAGGCATCCAGCGAGATGACATTGGCCGAGGAACCCTTGAACTGTCCCACTAAGATGTATTTGTCTTTCTCAGCAATCTGTTTGGCTGAGGTCTTCGTCATCGTGTAGAGTTCCGTAAAGGCATATTTGTCTGCTCGCGCAGCAGGAATCCCGTGTGCGGTCAGGTAGTTTTTCAGGTACGAACCAAACGGTTCTGCAGCAGGGAAGAACACACGTCCGTTGCTGACGGTATAACCCTCCACGTAGTCGTAGTATCCGTTCGGATGTGGACGGTTGTTGTTGTCAAGGCGGTCGGCTCCCAGTACACGGATCAGGATGGTGTCCTTGACCTGAGGCTCAGGGATATAAGAGAGATAGACACCAGTGGTGTCGCTTTGGAACTTGACATCCAGACGGAATTTCTCTTTCTCCACGTTGGAGGCCAGGTAATAGACGTTCTTCATCATCAGGTCCCAGTTACCCTGCTGCGGGGTGTTGCTGGTGTTTTTCAGCGATTTCACATATAGCGCCTTGCTGACGTCTGATAAGTCGCTGGCGAATTCACCCACCTGATAGGTCACACCGCCATAGGTATATTCGTAGGCAACAGCCAGTACCTGGTCGGTTTGCAGGGAGGTCTTCAGGGAAACATAACCCAATGCATTGTTGACGGTATATTCCGAGGAGGATAGCAGACGGGCACTTTGCAGTTTCTCATAGTCCGTACCACCTGCAAAATTGTCGATTCCATCGAGTACAGTTGTCGTCTGGTCGATGTCACGGGCAGCTGCATAGGTGGTCGTCATCGCCTCGTATTCCGTGTTCGCACGGTTGCAAGGTACATTATAACCGTTCAGCGTCCATTTGGGATTAGACACGCTGGCGTTCTCGCCCAGATCGGTAAAGGCGACAATACTGCGGGTGTTGGTGGTCGTACCACTTTTATTGGTGACCCAGATCTCCACACGGTTGATGGTGATACCTGTCGTGATGTTGGGCAGCGTACGCATACCGGCATCATAACGGTTTCTGAAATACTGCGAGAGGAAGAAGTGGCGGTTCTCCTCGTAGTCGGCAACGTCAATCTCAAAGGGTGTCAGCTGTACGCCGCCTTTTGACGATACGCTCTTGGAGGATGATTTCTTCTGTGAGAACACTGTTTGCAGACTGAGTTTACCAAACTGCATATCTGTTCTGAGACCGAAGAGTGATGAGGCTCCACGCACCAGGGAGTTGTTGGAGGGGAACGAGATGTTACCGCCCTCGACCAGTTTGATGATTTCATCTTCCTTACCCTCGTATTTCAGTTTCAGGTTCTGGGTGTCGAAATCGAAAGTAGCATCGGTGTTGTAGTTCAGGTTCATGTTCACCTTGTCGCCTACCTTACCGTTGACGCTGAGGTTGATTTTCTCATCAAAATCGACGGTGGTCGTCTTTCGGTTGCGGATTGGCAGTGACGGGTTGTCGATATTCTTCAGGGTAGCACCGAATTTCAGTTCGGCAGAACCTTGTGTCTTGATGCGCACACCACCAGGACCGAAAATCTTCTCGGCAGGTCCTAAGTCGAAATGCATATCCGTGAAATCGAACTTCTCCTTGCCTTGCTGTTTGCGCACCTCTTCGTTCTTGGAACGGTAGAAGTCGCCCCAGCTCTTCCGTTCGCTCCACTTCATGTATTCCTCTTGTGTCATCATCACAGGTGTTGACACGTAGGTGCCGCCAACCTTGTAGCCGATGACATAACGGTCGAGACTGTCGTTATACTCTACCGTCTGTTTCATGTTGTCAGGACGCTGCAAATCGAAGATGCCCTGATCCAAGTCGTCATAGGTGATAGGAGTTGTCCGCTGTACAGGCCAACGGGGATGCAACAGCGAGTCGGGAATCTCCTCCTCGTCGATTTCCACATCCACGAATTTCTGTTTTGTGGTGTCGGGGGGAAGAGACCCACCCCCGACCCCTCCCTGAAGGGAGGGGGAAGAGAGGTTGAGGGATGAGTGATACCCGACAGACATGATGTGTCCTGCTGCCACAGCAATGATACTGTAGCAGAGCCAGGTCAGCATGACCAGCCAGATATTCCTTCTATTCTTCATCTCTTGTCTCCTTGTCTCCTTGTTTCCTTGTCTCCTTGTCTCCTTGTTTCCTTATTCCTCCCCTTGGGAGGTTAGGTGGGGTCACTTCACCCTTTTCAACGCTTCTTTTACCACCTGTTCAACAGGCAGGTCGGGCTGTTCTGTCAGAATCTGTGTCACAATCTTTGCAGACGGTGCAGGTGAGAAGCCCAGCATGGTGAGGGCTGATACCGCTTCGTCTCTGGTGCCTGTGTTGACAGCAGCCACACCAGGTGTCTTGCTGACGTGCAGTTCCTCTGCAATTCCCAGCGAAATGATTTTGTCGCGCAGGTCGATGATGATGCGCTGGGCAGTCTTCAAGCCAATACCCTTGACACTCTTCAGGATGCGTTCGTCACCGTTGGCGATGATGTTGCACAGCTCTGATGGGGTGAGCGACGACAGAATCATCCGTGCCGTATTGGCTCCCACACCACTGACCGTAATCAGTAGTTGGTACAGGGAACGTTCCTGCTTGTTGATGAATCCGTACAAAGTAAAAGAGTCTTCACGACCACCCGTTACCAATACTTCATGGACAAAGAGTTTGACGGGTGTACCGTTGCCTTCCTTGTTCATTTTCGTGCGTAAAGCCTCATACGTGTTGAGCGAAATGTTGAGCGCATACCCCACACCACCGGCTTCAATGACTGCCAGCGCAGGCGTCAGGTCGGCGAGTTCGCCCCTGATGTATTCAATCATGTCTGTTCTTTTTGTATATATACGTTTAAACTAACGGCACCCAAGCACATTTTATTGTATTTGACTGCTTTTTTGTCCTTTGACTTTTGACCGTTCTCCCTCCCTTGGTAGGGGAAGGGGTGGGGTCTTTTTAACAAAATGTAGGTAAATTGCAAAAATAATTAGAAAAAAGTAAGGTGATTTGGAGAAAATGTGTAATTTTGCATCCGAAAATCAAATAATAGGTAATAGTTCATTATTAAATAAGTAGAGAATATGAAGAAAATCAGAGCAGCCGTTGTGGGATACGGCAACATTGGAAAGTTTACTGTTGAGGCGCTGGAAGCCGCTCCAGACTTCGAGATTGCTGGTATCGTACGCCGTAAGGGTGCTGAAAATAAGCCGGCAGAGCTGGCGCAGTATGATGTCGTAAAGGACATCAAGGAGTTGAAGGACGTCGATGTAGCGATTCTCGCCGCACCAACACGCTCTTGTCCGGAGTTTGCCAAAGCAATCATCCCGCAGGGTATCAATACTGTTGACTCGTTTGATATTCATACCAGCATCCTGGACTATCGCAGTGAGATGATGCCAATCTGCAAGCAGGCTGGAAAGGTGAGCGTCATCGCTGCCGGCTGGGATCCGGGTTCCGACAGTATTGTGAGAACACTGATGCAGAGTTTGGCTCCGAAAGGACTCAGCTACACCAACTTCGGACCAGGTATGTCGATGGGACACAGTGTATGTGTACGCTCGAAAGAGGGTGTGAAGAATGCACTGTCGATGACCATTCCTTTGGGTGAGGGCATCCATCGCCGTATGGTCTATGTAGAGCTTGAAGACGGTGCCAAACTCGAAGATGTAACGGCTGCCATCAAGGCTGACCCCTATTTCGCCAGTGACGAGACCCACGTGTTTGCCGTTCCTTCTGTCGATGAAGTCAAGGATATGGGACACGGTGTGAACCTGGTGCGCAAGGGTGTATCGGGCAAGACCCAGAACCAGCGACTGGAATTCAATATGAGCATCAACAACCCCGCGTTGACAGCACAGGTATTGGTCAATGTGGCTCGTGCTTCTATGCGCTTGCAGCCGGGCTGCTACACGATGGTCGAGATTCCTGTGATCGACATGTTGCCAGGCGAACGTGAGGAGCTGATACCTCATCTGGTATAAGAGAACCCCCACAAAAATCAAACGCAGAAGGAATTCCTCCTGCGTTTTTTGTTGTTTATAAGGGTGAGAATGTAAAAAGAAACAAAATAATTTGTACTTTTCCTTTGCTTCACCATTTTTTTTGTATATTTGCAGCAACAATAATGTGAAAACCATGAATGATGACAAAACGAGAGTAATACAAAGTAACGAGGTGAAGCGCGATGCATCATCGATGTTGCTTGTGGGAACGACCTTGCAAATGGGTAAATACCGCATTGACCGCTACCTTTCTTCCGGCGGTTTCGGCAATACCTATGCGGCTACCAACTTGGAGTTTGAAGAGAAGGTGGCCATCAAGGAGTTCTTTATGAAAGGTATTACCGAACGTGATAGTGATACTGACAGCGTCAGCGTGAGCAATCTGGCCAGCAAGCCTATCTTTGATGAACAGTTGGATAAGTTCAAGAAGGAAGCACGCCGACTGCGCAAACTGAAAAGCGACTATATTGTTCAAGTGCACGACCTGTTTGAAGAGAACGGAACGGCGTACTATGTGATGGACTTCGTCGATGGTGAGTCGTTGAAAGAACGGTTGGAAGCGCTCGGCCGACCGCTGACAGAGGAAGAGGTGAAGAAATTCCTGCCGCAGATTCTGAAAGCGTTGGAGGACGTGCACCGTCAGCGTATCTGGCACTTGGATATCAAACCCGCCAATATCATGGTGGATGTAGATAACAATGCCAGACTAGTGGACTTCGGTGCCAGCAAACAGATGAAGATTGAGGGTGGGGGAGCCACCACGAATACGGCACCCAGCTATACCGCCGGCTATGCGCCCAGCGAACAGATCGACGGACGCATGGATCTGGTGGGTAACTGGACGGATATCTATGGTTTGGGTGCCACCATCTACAGACTCTTGAGCGGCAACAAACCGCCGATGCTGTCTGATATCATCAGTGACAAAGAACGGGCATTCAACTATCCGCAACCCGTTTCTCCGGAGATGCAGGAACTGGTGGTGTGGATGATGCAGGTTGACCGCACCCAACGACCGCAAAACGTCGGTGAAATCAAGGATTTTATCCAGCAACGGGGTGGAATGGGCATGTATCCGCCTGCGTTCCCACCGATGCCACAGCCGGAACCAGAACCCGTTGTGGAGGACGTGGTACCAGAACCTGTGGCTGAGCCAGAACCGAAGCCTGCACTAGAACCAGAGCCTGTTCCCGAACCTGTGGCTGAGCCAGAACCAGAGCCTGAGCCAGAGCCGGAACCAGAGCCAGCACCCGTCGTTCCGCCGATGCCTCCGGCACCGCCAATTCCAGCACCTGCTGACGAATCGACGGCATTGCCGCAAGCTCAATCGGAACCTGAGCCTGCTCCAGAGCCAGAGCCTGAACCTGCTCCTGAACCTGAGCCTGAACCTCAACCAGAGCCGGAACCTGCTCCTGAACCTGCTCCTGAACCTGAGCCGGAGCCAGAACCTGTAAAGGAAGAGACGACAGCAGTTGTGGCGCCTGTTGTTCAGGCACCTGCTCCAGTGGCACCTGCCAATGAACCTGTGCAGCCTAAGGGCAAGAAGGGAAAGAAAAATAAGAAAAAGAATGACACTCCTGAGACGCCGAAGGTTCCAGAAACGCCAGAAATTCCTGAGACGCCGAAAGTTCCAGAAACGCCAGAAGTTCCTGACACTCCAGAGATGCAACCCTCAACAGAGCAACCCACAATCGAGCAACCCGCTGTAGAACAACCTGCTGTCGCACAGTCTGTTGTCGAGCAGCCTGTCGCACAGCAACCTGTAGCCGAACAGCCGAAGAAGAGCAACAAGAAGATGATTGCGCTCTTTGCCATCATCGGCGTTGTCTTGGGATTGATTATCGGCGGTGTGTTCCTCTTCCTCAAGAAAGGAAACAAGTCTGATGCTACCGCCAGCACATCGAAGGGTGAGGTGGAGAATGTGACCGACCAGGCTGCCTGGGGCTTGTATCAGAACGGAGAACAGCAAGACACCATCCATTTCACCTACACAGGACCGCTGGCTGACGGTAAGGCCAACGGACAAGGAAAGGGTGTTTACGAGATGGGTGACTATGAAGGCAACTATGTAAACGGTATTCGTGAGGGACAAGGTAAGTTTACCTTCACCAGCGGCGACAGCAAGGGGGATACCTTCGAAGGAAAGTTCAAGAACGATATGTTTGACAACGGCGAATATCACGATGTGGATGCCAAGCAGATCTTTAAAGGCGATTTCAAAGACGGCAACTTCTATAATGGCGAGTGGGTCAACGAAGACGGTTCACACTTCGCCAATGTGGTAAACGGAGAAGAAAAATAGTTTAGTCGTTTAGGAGATTAGTCGTTTAGTCGTTTAGGAGATTAGTCGTTTAGGAAATTAGTCGTTTAGTCGTTTAGGAGATTAGGAATGAATGTAGAAACAAAAAAGAAATATGTATGAAAACATCGAAACAATCAAGTAGGAACATGCTGGTGGCGCTGGCTATCCTCGTTGGCAGTATGACAGCTGGTGTGGTGCAGGCGCAGCATACCAGTACATCGCGTAATAAGGGTGGTACGACCACCACGACAACACCCACCAAGGGCAACACCTCTACGAAAAAAGACAAGGGAAAGACCACTAACACCTCGTCTGGTATCAAGACCTATACGGAGTCATCGGTGAAGACGACCACCAAGACAACGTCCTATTCTTTCAACGGACACGGCCCGAACGATGCTCCTGCATTTGTCTTCTATAACAATGCGATGGGACTTTTCGAAGGTACGTCTAATGAGACTACTTATAAGGACATGCAGAAGTTCCTGAAGAAGCAGTATCCGAAGGTGAAACGCGAAGAGAAGAAGAACGACTACATCAAGATGACACCTTCGAAAGGCTACTATCTGTCGTATTGCGGTATCGTACCTGACTATGTACAGGCCAACTTCGTGAACAAGACGCTGCACAGTTACTCCTATTATTTCCTGTTTGCAAAGGAAGCATACAAGGAGCATGACGTGAAGTCATTTACGAAGAAGATGCAATACGAACTCGACGGACGGGGCGTGAAGATGAAGGAGGTCGCAGCTGATGGTCACAACAGCTATCGTGCCACCCACGATGGTGACAGGAATGTTGCGTTGACCTACGAAGA
>CADBAP010000052.1 GCA_902792685.1 uncultured Prevotellaceae bacterium | reverse complement strand
AAACCCTTTCATCTGGTTGGCTTGTCACAGCTGTACCGCGAACTCGGTTCCGCCACGATGATTATCGAAAACCACTCCCGTTTGAAGGACCTCGTTCCTGATATCCAGAAACGCCTTGCCGACAGTCTTTTGGATGTCAGCGAAGCGATGAAACGGGCAGAAATTGAATTGGAATTTGCAAAACGCTACGGCATTCAAGTGCTTACGCTTGCCGACCCGAACTATCCGCAACGATTACGCGAATGCGACGATGCCCCACTGGTGTTATACCATAAAGGTAATGCCGACCTGAACGCCCGACGTATCATCAACATTGTCGGCACACGGCGCTGCACAGCCTATGGAAAAGACATGATTCGGCGGTTCGTTGCCGACCTGCGAACGCTCTGTCCGCAAGTGCTCATTGTCAGCGGACTCGCCTATGGCATTGATATTTGTGCCCATCGCGAGGCATTGGCAAACGGCTTCGACACCGTAGGCGTGTTGGCACACGGCCTCGACGACCTCTATCCTGCCGCCCATCGTGACACAGCAGCCCAGATGGTGCATCACGGCGGTCTGCTCACAGAGTTTCCCACGCAGACACAGCCCATTCCCCAGAACTTCGTCCAGCGCAATCGCATCGTAGCAGGTATGTCTGATGCTTGTATCGTGGTAGAGAGTGCGGCTAAAGGTGGTGCCCTCATCACGGCTCGCATCTCCCGCAGCTACAACCGTGAAGTATTCGCCTTCCCTGGTCATGTCGGTCATACAGCCTCAGCAGGCTGCAACAACCTCATCCGCGATAATGGCGCAGGCTTGATTACATGTGCCCAAGACTTTGTTGATGCGATGGGCTGGAACGATGAAGTATTGTTGGCACAAGTCCAGCAGCAGGGCATCGAGCGCACACTGTTTCCTGAACTGTCGCCCACCGAACAAACCATCGTCGATGTGTTGAAAACCAACAACGACCTACAGATTAACATGCTGTCAGTCCAGTCTAACATTTCCGTTGCCCGTCTCACCGCCGCCCTCTTTGAACTGGAGATGAAAGGTGTTGTCAAAATGCTGGCTGGCGGCATCTATCATTTGTTGATGTAACAAAATCTATTCAACTAAATAGGTGAACATCTAGAATAGAAAGTGGGCTATTTGTGCATATTTTTTCAATAGCAAAATGCGACGCACGCTCTGATTGATACGCTCCTCTGAAATTTTTCCTTCCTCTACAGCCTTCACGACGGCATCAAATGCCTCTACTAAGTTTTTGGGACTGAGCACGATGTCGGCACCAGCCTGAATGCAACCTAACGTGGCTTCGATGTTGGTGAATTGCTTCGTGATGGCTCCCATCTCCATCGCATCGGTCACGATGATGTTCTGATAGCCCAGTTCATCGCGTAGCTTGTCTTGCAGAATAACAGACGACATGGTGGAAGGAATGTCCGAACCTGTGACCTTAGGCGCACCGATGTGAGCGGTCATAATCAGTTGGCAGCCCCAATTGATGCCGGCACGGAATGTCACCATCTCGCAGTCGAGCATCTCAGCCCAAGTCTTCTGCGTTTGGTCGTAGCCATAGTGTGTATCAGCCTTTGTGTCGCCATGACCAGGGAAATGTTTGATACAGCCTATGATGCCGGCATCTTGCAGTCCTTGAAGATAACTTGTTACCATAGGAGCAGCCACATAAGGGTCGTCACTGAAAGCACGAGGACCGATAACAATGTTGTCAGGATTAGTGTTTACGTCGGCAACAGGGGCAAAATCAATATCGAAACCATAGCCATTAAGATAGGTACCGATGGTGTTACCACATTCATAGGCATTAGCTGGATCGCCAGTAGCACCGATAGCTGCCATTGACTCATACTTCTTTACATGGAAATTGGGATTGTTGGCGATACGGGACACGCGGCCACCCTCTTCGTCGATACACATCAGAGGCTCTCCTTTTAATGCTTTCAGTTGTGGTATAAACCGTGCCAACTGGGCTTCGTCCTTAATGTTCCATGCATAAAGGATGATTCCGCCTACAGGGTATTTTTCGTTCACACCTTTCATACAGTTGTTGACCTCTTGAAGTTCTATAGGCATCAAGTCGGAATACTCCTTCCAATGGATAGTCGTGTCAAGTGCCTCGGGACGTACAAAGAACATTTGTCCTACTTTTTCGCGCAACGTCATCTTCTTCAACTGTTCCTCAACCTCTTCTGCAGGTGATGGATTTACGCCGTCATCATCGGTACACGATGTTATCACTGTGCCGCAAATCAGGATGGCGGCAAACATCCATAGTTTCAAGAATTTCATAAGTTTTAGTGAATAAATAATACTCAAATTGTGCAAAAATACACATTTTTTTGAATAGAGACGGAAGGTTTGGGATAAATTTTTCTTTTTATTTTTTTCTGTCTTCTGATTGGTATTATCAAAAATATATCTAAATTTGTAGCGGAAATTATAAAAATAACATGAAAAGAAAGACATTGATTGGAATGTGCACCCTCATGGGTGCATTGCTGATGACTTCTTGTACAGGCGAGAAGTTCCATATAACAGGAAAGATGGAGAATGCAAAGGACTCTGTCTTGTATTTTGAGAATATGAGCTTGAACGGTCCTGAGAAATTGGACTCTGTGAAACTCGATGAGGCTGGAAACTTCGAATTTTCCGGTGACAGATGCGGGAATCCTGAGTTCTATCGTTTGCGTATTGCCGGACAGATTATCAATATTGCCATTGACTCCACAGAGACGGTGAATGTGAAAGCATCGTATCCGCTGATGGCCACGAACTACGATGTAGCAGGTTCGTATGAGAATGAGAAGATAAAGGAACTGGCACTGAAGCAGATTGAGTTGCAGACGCGTGTGCAGAATGCAGTCAACAACCCTGCATTGGCAGGTGACTCGCTGGCCAGTGTCGTTGAGAAGATGATTGCCGACTATAAGGAAGATGTGACGCGCAACTATATCTACAAGGAGCCGATGAGGGCTTACGCTTATTTCGCCCTGTTCCAGTATATCACGGTGAACAACCAAAGTCAGTTGCTTTTCGACCCCTCACTATATCCTGAGGATGTGAAAGTTTTTGGTGCTGTTGCCACCAGTTGGGACACCTATTATCCGAACTCCCTGCGTGGTGAGAACCTGCATAACATCGCACTACGTGAAATGACCGACCAGCGTATCATCAGAAAACGTGAGAATCAGGTGCTGACCGTTGATAGCAGCAAGGTGAATGTGACAGGCGTCATCGACCTACCTCTGATTGACAACAAGGGTTTGCAGCGACACCTAACCGATCTGAAGGGACAGGTGGTATTGTTGAACTTCCATGCGTTTGCAGCAGATGGCAGCAATGATTTTATCATGCAATTGCGCGAACTCTATAACAAATATCACGCTCAAGGACTGGAAATCTATCAGGTTTCGCTCGATGAAAACGAACATTTCTGGAAGACACAGACGGCTGCGCTGCCTTGGATTAACGTCTATGGCACCAACAAATCTGTCTGCAACGTCTATCTGGCACCTGTGACCACCACTCCCGTGTTCTACTTGATAGACCGCGGCAACAATGTGGTGAAGAATCCATCGCAGATCAAGGATGTGGAGGCGGAGATACAGAAGTTGCTATAAACCCCTCCTGACTTCCCCTGCATAGGGGAGGGACTGGGTCAAAGGTCTAGGGTCAAAGGTCAAAAATTGAGAACCAACGGTCACTGACCGAAGGGAAGTAATTGAGAATTCGGAATTGAAAATTGAGAAAATACTGCTGTTTCTGTTGCTCCTCTGCGCTTTCAGTGCTGTGGCTCGTGCACAGACGTTCTCGATAGAGCACGTGAACGATAGTTTAAACTATCTGGTGCTGACGGAGAACGGGCAGCAAGACAAATGGAAGCTGGCTTATCCCGTCTATCAGTTTCAGACGGGAGATGTCGATGGCGACGGCAAGACAGACGCGCTGGTGGGCGTCATTAAAGGCACCCGCTACTATCCAGAGAAGGCTCGCCGGCTGTTTATCTATAAGAATAAGAACGGGCGTGTGCGTGCGATGTGGATGGGATCGAGAGTGGGAGGCCCGATAGACGACTTCCAGTTTGTGGATGGACGGATACGCGTACTCGGACATACGACCGATGGGAAATACGTGGTGGCAGAATACCAGTGGCAAGGCTTCGGCCTGGAATTTATCAGGTATCTGTGCCAGAATGAAGAAGAATCTACCGCAAGGCGGTATTTGTCGGAATGACGACATGGCGACATAACGTAAAAACCTAAAAAACGACACTTCACTTTAAAAGGTTAACCATATGAAAAAAATTTTGTTGTTCATCGCATGTCTTCTGACACTGCCCACATGGGCACAGGAAGACCGGGTTGTGAAGCCTTTGATACTTCCAGGCAAGGGCCATATCAACGTAGAGAAGCTGAATGGGAAGATAGACACGAACATGGATATCTCACAACTCAGCTTGAGTGAACTGCGTGTGCTGCGCAATGCTTTTGCTGCCCAGCAAGGTTATGCTTTCAAGGCTGGCGAGTTACGCGCTGTCTTTGAAACCACATCGTGGTATCATGACCGTATGTGGGATAAGTTTGCAAAAGAGGATGCGGATAACACGACCATTCCTCTGAAATACACGCCCGCCCAGCAGGCTTTCATCGACAAGCTGCAGGCGCGTGAGAAGGAGTTATTGGCTGATAACGGCAATTTTTCGCCGCCAAAGCGGATATACAGGGTGAACATCGAAAACCTGATAAACCCCTATCAGTTGGAGACTATCGATCCGAAGCTCATGGATATGTTGGGCAAGAATGGTTTTGCGATTGTTCCAGACCAGAAGATCCAGCTGTTCCATATCTATGAGAAGAACGACTACAGCAACTTCCCGTCGTTTGTGACCACCGACCTGTATCTGCAACTTTTCCATCTCTATTTCGACTCTGTGCTCAGAAGCATCGAGGAAGAAAAACTCAGTGGTGTGGTGATCAGTCTGTGTCAGCAGTTGTATGACGCGATGGGTCAGATAGCCAAAACGACGCAGAATGCAGAGGTGAAGGCTGCCGCAGAATACGACCAAGCTTTTGCCGCGATAGGACTGGCGCTGGCTACGGGCAACAAACTGAAACCAGTGGCTGATGCCTACAAGAAAATGGCGGAAGCTGAGGTGCAGAAGGCCATGAACTCTGAAAACGATTATTCCGAGTTCTTGGAGTATAATAATGTGATGTTTGCATACGCTCTGTTCCGTCCGCGTGGACACTATACCCGTTCTGAAACGGTAAAGAAGTATTTCCGTGCGATGATGTGGTTGCAGACAGCTCCCTTCCATGCAGACAACGACCGCCAGTTGAAGCGTATGGCGCTGATGGCTGAAACCATCTGTAAGAATCCGAAGATTCGTAAGACCTACGACCGTATCAACACCCCGATTACCTATATGATGGGTGAGCCGGATAATGTCACAGCCCTGCAGGTTTATCAGCAGATGAACGGCAAGAGCACCAGCATCGACAAACTCTTTGCCGACAAGAAGGCGATGGACGCGCTGAGCAAAAAGTTGATTGAACTGGCCGGTCAGCAGATACGCATCCGTCCGAAGTTCGAGAATACCAGTCCGTATAAGATTAACCTGATGCCGCAGCGCTACCAGCCCGATGGAGAAGTGCTCAATGAGATGGTGGATGCTGTCAATTCGCCCACCAAGCGTGGTGCACCGATGGGTCTCGACGTGTTTGCTGCGATGGGATGCACCAAAGCTGAGCAGATTCTGACGGACGAGCTGGGGCAAGACAAGCAGTGGAAAGGTTTTATGCCGACGCTGAAGAAGATGAAGGACCGCATGAAGGAAATCAACTGGAAGGCAACGCTCTGCAATCAGTGGCTGGATGCCTTGCAGACGATGAACCAGGCAAAGACCAACGTTCCTTACTTTATGCGAGGTGAAGCCTGGCAGAAGAAAGATCTGAACGCCGGACTCGCCTCCTGGGCAGAACTGAAGCATGATGCTATCCTTTATGCCAAGCAGCCCGTTATTGCCGAATGCGGCGACTATGGTCCTCCCGAACCCGTTGTCAAGGGTTATGTAGAGCCTAATGTGCCTTTCTGGCAGAAAGCCATCGACCTGATGGATGCTACGACAGAGTTGCTAAACCGCTTCGACCTGATGACAGAAAAGGCACAGTCAACGACCAAAGAAATCAGAGAACAGGCTGAGTTCTTCTTGAGCGTCAGTAAGAAAGAGTTGCGCGGTGAGGAGTTGAGCGACGTAGAATACAATAGCATCGAGATTATCGGATCTACCTTCGAAAATATTTCCCTGAGTCTGGTGAGCGAGAAAGACCAGTATCTGATGGGATGGGACAATGTGGAGAGTGCCGACAAGTCGGTTGCCATTGTTGCTGATGTCTGCACAGCCAATGGTTTCAATAACCCCAAGCCGTGTGTTCTCTACGAGGCTGTTGGTACGGCAGATGAAATTTATGTGATCGTAGAAATCAAAGGCTACCTTTATCTGATGCGTGGAGCTGTACTTTCCTATCGTGAGTTTGACCGTCCTGTACAAGAGCCGCGCTTGACTGATGAAGAATGGCAGCAAATGTTGAAGACTTATCCCACCAGAGGTGTTCCTTCCTGGATGAATGAAATTACGGTTCCTCTGAAAAAGCTACCAGAAGACAACGAAGAAGTATTCTATAGTTCAGGATGTTAGAGGAGACCCCACCCCGTCCCCTCCCAAGGGGAGGGGCATAAGGAGTAAGGAGTATGGACGTTCGAAAATACTTTATAAGTACAATTATGATGGCATTCGGCTTTTGGCCGAATGCCTTCTCTGTTCCTGCCTCTCAGCATCCTGTGGAGGACGATACACTGACGATAGCCTTTACGGGTGATATTCTTTTGGACCGAGGTGTGCGGAAGTGTATCGAAAAGAACGGAACCGATGCGATTTTCTCCGCTTCCATCGATTCCTTGTTCCGTACCTGCAAGTTGGTTGTGGGCAATCTGGAGTGTCCTGCTACGAAAATCCAACAGCGTGTGTATAAGCGGTTTATGTTCCGTGCAGAACCCGAATGGCTCCTGACGTTGAAACAACACGGAATTACCCACTTGAATCTTGCCAACAACCACAGTATTGACCAAGGGAGGGAAGGACTTTTGGATACCAAGCGGAATATCGAACAGGCAGGGATGGTGGCTGTCGGAGCTGGCAGGAATATGCAGGAGGCAGCAGCACCGCTGTTGTTGGCTGAACAGCCCCGTCACGTCTATCTGCTGGTGTCGCAGCGGTTGCCGCTGGAGAACTTCGCCTATCTGCCCAACCGTCCCAGCGTCAGTCAGGAAAGCATGGACAGTCTCTGTGCCCGCATCCGCCGACTGAAGGCAGAGGAGCCGGATTGTTATGTGATAGTGAATGTACACTGGGGTTGGGAGCACAAAATAGAACCGACGCTCAAGCAGCGGCAGGAAGCACATGAGATAGTCAGTGCAGGTGCCGACCTGATTATCGGGCATCACACCCACTCGCTGCAGACGGTGGAAACCTGGCAGGGAACACCGATTTACTACAGTCTGGGGAATTTTATCTTTGACTTGGACAAACCCGTCAACACCAAAACGTGTGTGGTGAAGGTGGTGATGACGAAGGACGGTGTAACAATAAACGCACTGCCCGTAGAAATCAGACAGTGCGTTCCGTATGTTTTAGAAGCTCTTTAGCCACGCCTGAAGGTTCAGTTGCATTTCCAAGTGATGCTTGAAACCGATGCGTGAACCCCAACCGTGTCCACCTGTGGGATAGACATGAAGGGATGCCGGCACATCGTGGCGGTAGAGTTCCACATAATAAGTCACTCCGTTGGCAGGCGGTACGCTGCGGTCGTCGTCGCTGAGGGCAATGAAGGCACGGGGAGTCACACGGCTGACGTGTTCGTCGCTGCTGTATTTCTTCTCGTCGCGCTTGCTCGCTTTCTTACCCAACAGATTGATGCGCGAACCCTCATGTCCGTAGCCGTCAATCATCGAGATAACGGGGTAGAAGAGGATTTGGAAGTCAGGTTTGGCATCTCCTTTCCCCTGTGTGGCAATCATTGAGGCGAGGTGTCCACCGGCAGAGAAGCCCATGATACCCACATTGTTGGTATTGATTTTCCACGCAGTAGCATTCTTACGCACCAGTTTCATCGCTGCTTCGGCATCACCGATTGGAATATCAGGATCGCCGTGCGGCATACGGTATTTCAGAACGATTGCCGCGATGCCCTGGTTCTGGAAAAACTCACCCCAGTCGGTACCTTCCTTCTGAAGTGCCAGATGGTCGTAGCCGCCACCTGGACAGATGACAATTGCCCGTCCTGTAGCTTCGTTTTCGGCAGGCAGATACACATATACCTTGGCGGTGTCCTGTGCATCAACACTATGGGGCTGCTTCCCCTGATACAAATCTGTTTCAAACGTTCGCTGTGCGGTGATATTCATGGATAGCATCATCATGCCCATGAAAAGGAAAAGCTTGCTCTTCTTCATTTTATCTTTTTGTTTGCATTTATACTGTTTTATGTGGAAAACCCATCTTATTTTTACAAGATGGTGCAAAGATAGTGATTTTTTTTGTAATATTGCAGGCTGAAAGTAATTTATTCATCATCAACCTGCAAAAGTTATGTTAAGTAAACCCCTCGATGATCAACAACATCCGTTGGAAAAGTTCTCTTTTTGTCCCAATTGCGGCAGCAAGTGGACCGTCAATAATTTCAAGAGCAAGCACTGTGACCATTGTGGTTTTACCTATTATGCCAATCCCAGCAGTGCGACGGCAGCCTTCATCGTCAACGAGAGGAACGAACTGCTGGCTGTCAGACGGAAGAAAGAGCCAGCAAAGGGAACCCTTGACCTTCCCGGCGGTTTTGTGGATATGGACGAGAGTGGTGAAGAAGGCATGATTCGCGAGGTGATGGAAGAGACCGGTCTTCGCGTGACGCACGTACATTATTTGTTTAGCATTCCCAATCTCTATCGTTATAGCGGGATGGATATCCACACCTTGGATATGTTTTTCCGCTGCTCGGTCGAGCATACCGATTCTGTCTTGGCGATGGACGATGCGGAAGAGGCACTGTGGATACCCCTTTCTGCAGTCAATCCAGAGGATTTCGGACTCCGTTCTGTGCGTCAGGCAGTGGAGCGGTTTGTTAAAAAAATAAAAACGTTTCCTATATAATAAGGTGTAAACTAAAGTTTTTCATTACTTTTGCGCCCTTGAAACGAGAGCCAACGGCTCCCTTATGCAGATAACAAGTAACGCAAAATATAAATATGCAAGAAAATTTAGTGATTGTTGAGAGTCCTGCAAAGGCCAAGACCATTGAGAAATTTTTAGGTAAAGACTACAAGGTGATGTCCTCTTACGGACATGTTCGCGACCTGAAAAAGAAAGAAATCAGTATCAATGAAACGAGCCTGGAGCCGGACTACGAGATTCCCGAAGAGAAGAAAAAGCTGGTTTCAGACTTGAAGAAACAGGCAGCGGCAGCCAAGCAGGTGTGGTTGGCTTCCGATGAAGACCGTGAGGGAGAAGCGATTTCATGGCACCTGTGTGAGGTGTTGGGATTGGATGAGGATAAGACCAATCGTATTGTATTCCACGAGATTACAAAGCCAGCTATTTTAGAGGCGATAGAAAATCCCCGCCGACTGGATATGAACCTGGTGAATGCACAGCAGGCTCGCCGTGTGTTGGACCGTTTGGTAGGTTTCAAACTCTCTCCGGTATTATGGAGAAAGGTGAAACCGGCTCTTTCCGCAGGTCGTGTGCAGAGTGTTGCCGTACGACTGATTGTGGAGCGTGAACGTGAAATCCAGAATTTCGTCAGTGAACCCTACTACCGTGTGAACGCGATATTTGCCGTTATTGACAAAAATGGTTCCGCATCAGAGGTGAAAGCAGAGCTTTCAACCCGTTTTGCGACCCACGAAGAGGCACTCGCCTTTTTGGAGAAATGCAAGGATGCCACGTTTAAGGTTGCCAGCGTACAGAAGAAACCGCTGAAGCGCACACCAGCACCGCCTTTCACGACTTCTACCCTCCAGCAGGAGGCTGCCCGTAAACTCGGTTTTACGGTATCGCAGACCATGATGATCGCACAGCGTCTGTATGAAAGCGGTCGTATCACCTATATGCGTACGGACAGCGTGAACTTGTCGAGCCTTTGTATCAATGCCAGCAAAGCAGAAATCGCCAATCTCTATGGTAGCGAATACAGCAAGGTGCGTCAGTATCATACGAGTGCCAAGGGTGCACAGGAGGCGCATGAGGCCATCCGTCCAACCTATATGAATGCGGCTACCATCGATGGAACCGCACAGGAGAAACGTCTCTATGACCTGATCTGGAAACGTACGATTGCTTCACAGATGGCAGATGCTCAGTTGGAAAAAACGAATGTTGAGATTAGCTTGAGCAACAGTGACGAGCGTTTCATCGCCCAAGGTGAGGTGGTCACCTTCGACGGTTTCCTGAAGGTTTATCGGGAGTCAACAGACGATGAAGAAAACCAAGAGGAATTTTCACACGTATTGCCCGTCATGAAGAAAGGTGAAGAGCTACAGCGTCGTGAGATCTGTTCTACGGAGCGCTATTCACAGGGTCCAGTCCGTTACACGGAGGCTTCGCTTGTCAAGAAACTGGAGGAGCTGGGTATCGGTCGTCCGTCAACCTATGCGCCGACCATCTCTACCATCCAGCAGCGCGAGTATGTGCAGAAAGGTGACAAGAAAGGTGAGGAGCGCAGTTATGCCGTTGACACGCTGAAGGGCATCAAGATCAATTCGAAGAACAAGAAGGAGATGGCTGGTGCCGACAAGGGCAAGCTGATTCCGACAGATATCGGTATTGTTGTCAACGACTTCCTGATGGAGAACTTCCAGGAGATTATGGATTACAACTTCACGGCGAATGTGGAGAAAGACTTCGACCGCATCGCAGAAGGTAAGTCTGCCTGGACCAAGGAAATCAAGAAATTCTATAAGCATTTTGAACCGGAGGTAGAGGATGTGATGAACGCCCGTGCCGAGCATAAGGCTGGTGAACGCGAGCTGGGTATCGACCCCGTTTCAGGAAAACCGGTCTTTGTGAAAATCGGTCGTTTCGGTCCCGTTGTACAGATTGGTTCTGCTGAAGATGAGGAGAAACCGCGTTTCTCACAGCTTCCTTCCGACAAGAGTATGGAGACGCTTACGCTGGAGGATGCGCTGGAGTTGTTTAAACTGCCGCGTACCATCGGCGAATATGAGGAAAGTCCCGTTGTCATCGGTGCCGGCCGCTTCGGTCCCTATATCCTGCATCGCAAGAAATATGTGTCGCTGCCGAAGGAGGAAGATCCGATGACCGTTACATTGGAGACAGCGATCAAACTGATAGACGAAAAGCGTCAGCAGGACCAGCAGCGTCATATCAAACAGTTTGAGGAAGATGCTGATCTGGAGATTATGAACGGTCGCTACGGTCCTTACATCATCTATCAAGGTCAGAACTACCGTATGCCCAAGAGCATGCATCCGAAGGCAGCCGAGCTGACTTACGAGCAGTGCATGGAAATCGTCAATGCGGCATCGGCTAAAAAGAAATAGGTATGATACGAGTGATTCTCATTGGGTTTATGGGTGCTGGCAAGACCACTGTTGGCAAGGCACTGGGTAAGGCACTGGGTGTGACCTTCTACGACCTTGACTGGTATATCGAGACCCGAATGAGAAAAACCGTCAAGCAGATTTTCGATGAACAGGGGGAAGAGGGGTTCCGCAAGATGGAGCATAACATGCTGCATGAAGTGGCGGAGTTTGAGAATGTCGTCATCAGTTGTGGTGGCGGCACTCCTTGTTTCTATGACAATATGGACTATCTGAACCAGCAGGGCGACACCGTCTATCTGAAGGCATCGCCCGAAGTGCTGTATAAGCATTTGAAAATGGCCAAAGGGGTGCGTCCGTTGCTGTTGAACAAGACACCTGAGGAGGTGCAGGTATATATCCGCGAAGAGCTGAACCGCCGCGAGCAGTTCTATGGCAAGGCAAAACACATTTTGGACATCGACGTGATGGATAGTTTAGACAAAATACAATTCTTCGTGGAAGAAATAAAGAAGGCCCTTAAAGATAAACAAGATGAAAAAATGGACGATTGAAGACGCGAAGGAACTCTATAACATCAATGGATGGGGTACCTCGTATTTTGGCATCAACGAACAGGGAGATGTCTATGTGTCTCCGTGTAAGGACAAGACAGAGATAGACCTTCGTGAGGTGATGGACGAGCTGGCACTGAGGGATGTTACGCCGCCAGTGTTGCTTCGTTTTCCAGATATCCTTGACAACCGGATTGAGAAGACGTGGAGCTGTTTCAAGAAGGCGAGCAAGGAGTATGACTACAAAGGAGAAAACTATGTAGTCTATCCCATCAAGGTGAACCAGATGCAGCCAGTCGTAGAGGAGATTATCTCTCATGGAAAGAAGTTCAATCTGGGCTTGGAGGCCGGTTCCAAACCTGAGTTGCATGCTGTCATCGCCATGCAGTGTCAGAGCGATTCCATTATCATCTGTAATGGCTATAAGGACCAAAGCTATATCGAGTTGGCCCTGTTGGCACAGAAGATGGGCAAGCAGGTATTCATCGTTGTGGAGAAGATGAACGAGTTGGAAGTTATCGCAAAGGTAGCGAAGAAACTGAATGTGAAACCGAATATCGGTATTCGTATCAAATTGGCTTCTTCTGGCTCAGGTAAATGGGAAGAGAGCGGTGGTGATGCTTCAAAATTCGGACTGACGAGTGCGGAACTGCTCAATGCTCTTGATACCCTGGATAAGAAAGGACTGCACGACTGTTTGCGCCTGATCCATTTCCATATTGGTAGTCAGATTACAAAGATTCGTCGTATCCAGACGGCGTTGCGTGAGGCAGCACAGTTCTATATCCAACTGCATAAGATGGGGTATAATGTTGACTTCGTAGACTGTGGTGGTGGTTTGGGTGTTGACTACGACGGTACCCGTTCGCCCAGCAGCGAGAGTTCTGTCAACTACTCCATTCAGGAGTATGTCAATGACTGTATCTATACGTTTGTTGATGCAGCCAACAAGAACGAATTACCTCACCCGAATATCATCACGGAGAGCGGACGTTCATTGGCTGCGCACCATTCCGTGCTGGTCATCGACGTGTTGGAAACAGCCTCGCTGCCTGAGATGCCTGAGGAGTTCGAACCGGATGAGAACAGTCACCAGTTGGTCAAAGACCTCTATGAGATATGGGACAACCTGTCACCACGCAATGTATTGGAAGACTGGCACGATGCCGAACAGATTCGTGAAGAGGTTCTCGACCTGTTCAGTCACGGTATTGTTGATCTGAAGACCCGTGCAGAAATTGAGGCCATGTACTGGAGTGTTTGTCATGAAATCAATATCCTCACCAAGAGTCTGAAGCATATTCCAGAGGAGCTGATGAATATCGACAAACTTTTGGCAGATAAGTATTTCTGTAACTTCTCGCTGTT
>CADBAP010000051.1 GCA_902792685.1 uncultured Prevotellaceae bacterium | reverse complement strand
TAATCAGGCATTTTGGAAACATAAGGTTTTACCCTTCAAAAGCATAGCTTTCGGTCATCAAAAGGATAGCTTTTGGTCGGTAAAAGGTGACGTTTTGGAGGGTAAAAGCTATGCTTTTGCAATGCGTAATGCATAATGCGTAATGCTTAATTGAAAAGAATTGACATAAATATTCTGCTTAATGATCAAAAAAGGCCTTGAAATGAGAAAAATACGGGATAAAAACAAATATATCCAAGTCTTTTTATTACCTTTGTAGGCGAAAAGTATGATGCATTCTAACAAATGAGATGATGCATTTACAGCCTAATATAAATAGGAGAAGTTTAACGTAATATCTAAGATATGGAATATTTTATTTTGGTAAATGGTGAGAATCAGGGTCCGTATAGCGTGGAGACCTTGAAATCAATGGGTATCACACCTGATACTCTGGTATGGACACAAGGTATGGAGCAATGGGCGCCTGCTAGTCAGATTTTTGAACTGCAACAGCTTTTCGCTCCTCAACAGCAACCACAACCGCAGCCGCAGCAAGCTGCGCCACCACAGGGTGCGCCTCAGCCCGTCTTCCAACAGCAATACCAGCAGAAGAGCGGTGCCGGTATCAAGGAGTTTTTCACGGATGAATATGAGCACGAGGAGGATATTCCTGTACTCAAAAAATGGCTGAACAAATTCCTGGGATGCATTGACAACGGCCTGTTCTTCCGTGAGCCGCTGCGCATAGCATATATCGTCTTCGGCGTATTGGTGGCCTTGTCGCCGATATATGTATTTATCAAACTGATAGAGAGCCATTATGGCTATTCTATCTTCAGCGAGAAGCCTGTGCCGTCAATCATCGTGATGGTGGTACTGATTCCGTTTGCCATTTTCGGTTTGCTGTTCTGGATTAACCGCAGCAAGAAGGTAAAGACCTATGTGGAGAAGAACGACGATTTCGTAGCGATTCCGTTGGCTTCACACGTGATTCAGAGTGCAGGAGAGTTCTACGGCGTATTCATGGGTACGGCTGTCCCCCTGTTGGTCATCTTGCTGGCTCTTACAGAAGGCCGAGATCTTACAAGTATTTTGCCTTTCGGCATTGAAAGTTCGATTGGCAGCGCATTGCAAGCTGCAGTATATTCAATCCTGATTGGCTTCGTTATCATTATATGTACACGCGCTGCAGCAGAGGGATTGCGTGCGCTGACCTCTATTGCGAATAATGTGAAAAAACTGACGAAGAAAAACGATAACGAAAAACAAGACGATGATAGTAATTGAGAATCTAAAGAAGACATTCGGCGAGAAAACTGCCGTAGATATTGAGTCGCTGACTATCCGCCAAGGCGAGATGGTGGGATTGGTAGGTAACAACGGAGCCGGTAAGACTACCCTCTTCCGACTGTTGTTGGACTTGTTGAAGGCTGACGAAGGAAAGGTGACGCTGGAGGTCACAGACCCCAAGACGCAGCAGAAGGAGCAGGTGAACCCCGCCGAAAATGAGCATTGGAAAGACTGTACGGGTGCCTATATCGATGAAGGATTCCTGATTGACTTCCTGACACCAGAGGAGTATTTCGAGTTTATCGGTAAGGTGAACAACATGACGACGGAAGAAATCAGCCAGCGCCTGCAGGACTTCACCCAGCTGATGGGCGGCGAGATTCTCGACCAGAAGAAATACATCCGTAATCTCTCGGCTGGAAACAAGCAGAAGGTGGGTATCATCGCCGCACTGTTCAATCATCCGCAACTGGTGATTCTCGACGAACCGTTCAACTTCCTTGACCCCAGCAGTCAGATTGTCCTGAAGAAAACGTTGACCGACTACTGTCAGCAAACGGGAGCAACGGTATTGATATCGAGCCATAACCTGCAGCACACGGTTGACATCTCCAGCCGCATCATCCTGATGGAGCACGGCAAGCTGATCAAAGACTTGCCCAACGAGAACGGCAGTGCAGAAAACGAGTTGGAGGCCTACTTCAACGTATAAGGGAGACCGACCCCACCCCGTCCCCATCCCGAACAGAGTTCGCCCCCCCGTTGCCTTCCCCAAGGGAGGGAGATAAAGGTTGAAATAAGCCCTTCATCCATACCTTAAAGTAGGTATTTTGCAGTGCGAAAGATACTAAAATAAGGGTATTCTCTACTTTTTGTTGTACTTTTGCAACTGGAAAGAAAAGACAGAAAATGAAATTATCTGAACTGAAAACCCATGAGAAAGGTGTAATTGTGAAGGTTGCCGGACACGGCGGCTTTCGCAAACGCATCATTGAAATGGGATTCATCAAGGGCAAGGAAGTGGAAGTGTTGCTGAATGCACCTCTGCAAGACCCTGTGAAATATAAAATCATGGGCTATGAGGTGTCGTTGCGCCACAATGAGGCCGAGAAAATCGAGGTGGTCAGTTACGATGATTGGGCCAATGACCCATCCCTCATTCCCAGTTCCTCCCCTTACAGGGGGAAGGCTACGGGGGGGCGGCCTTTGGTCGGGAAGGGCCAGGAGGGGTCTCCCTCAACCTTCAACCCTCAACCCTCAACCTTCAACCATCAAGCGGAAGCCGAAGGGGGCTTCCACCACACGCCCTTCAGGACCATCAATGTGGCTTTGGTGGGAAATCCCAACTGCGGAAAGACCTCGCTGTTCAACTATGCGAGCGGTTCCCATGAACGTGTAGGAAACTATTCGGGTGTGACCGTTGATGCCAAAGAGGGTTATGCCAAGTTTGAAGGCTATCATTTCAACATCGTTGATTTGCCTGGCACCTATTCCCTATCGGCCTATTCGCCAGAAGAACTGTATGTGCGCAAGCAGATTATCGAGAAGACCCCCGACGTGATTATCAACGTCATTGACACCAGTAATCTGGAGCGCAATCTGTATCTCACTACCCAGCTCATCGATATGAACCTGCACATGGTGTGTGCGCTGAATATGTTTGACGAGACGGAAGAGCGTGGCGACCATGTTGACTATATGAAACTGGGACAGTTGTTTGGTGTGCCGATGGTGCCAACAGTGTTCAAGACAGGACGCGGCGTGAAGGAACTGTTCCATACCGTCATCGAACTCTTTGAGGAATCGCAACAGCCATCACCCGACACCCAACACCCAACACCCATCACCCAACACCCATCACCCTTCTACCGCCACATCCACATCAATCACGGACATGAGATTGAAAATGGCATCAAGGAGATACAGCAGTTCCTGAAGTCTGACGATAACATCCGTCTGCGCTACTCGACCCGCTATCTGGCCATCAAGCTGTTGGAGAACGATGCCAAGGCGTTGGAATTTGTCGGCAACCTGCCCAAAGCCAACGAGATTATGAAGGCGCGCAACAAGGCGATGGGGCGCATCAAGGAGGAAACCAACAGCGACAGCGAGACCGCTATCATGGATGCCAAATACGGTTTCATCAATGGAGCCTTGCAAGAGGCAGGATACCAGACGGGCGACCAGAAGAACACCTATCTGCTGACACACGTTTTAGACCATATCATCACCCACAAATGGCTGGGATTCCCCATCTTCATCGCATTACTCTGGCTGATGTTTGAAACAACCTTCTCGCTTGGACAGTATCCGATGGACTGGATTGAGGCCGGTGTAGATTGGCTGGGCAACCTGCTATCGACAACGATGCCCGAAGGTCCTGTCAAGGCGATGCTCATCGATGGTGTCATCGGAGGTGTGGGAGCCGTCATCGTCTTCCTACCGCAGATACTGATTCTATACACCTTCATCTCGTTTATGGAGGATTCCGGCTATATGGCACGCGCTGCATTCATCATGGACAAACTGATGCACAAGATGGGGCTACACGGCAAATCGTTTATCCCACTCATCATGGGATTCGGATGCAATGTGCCGGCAGTGATGGCAACACGCACGATAGAAAGCCGGCGGTCGCGCCTGATTACCATGCTGGTATTGCCAATGATGAGCTGTTCGGCACGACTACCTATTTATATTATGATTATCGGTACGTTCTTTGCAACGAAATACCGTTCCACCATGATGATTTCGCTCTATGTCGTCGGTATCTTCATGGCGGTTATCGTAAGCCGCGTGCTCAGCCGTTTCATCATCAAGAAAGAAGATGCACCCTTTGTGATGGAACTCCCACCCTATCGTTTCCCCACTTGGAAAGCTATTGTGCGACATACCTGGGAGAAAGGCAAGCAATACCTGAAGAAGATGGCAGGCATCATCCTCGTGGGAAGCATCATCGTTTGGGCATTGGGATATTTCCCGCATAACGACAGCCTGAGCAACCAGGAACAGCGTGAACAAAGCTATATCGGACAAATCGGAAAAACCATCGAACCCGTCTTCCGACCACAGGGATTCGACTGGAAACTGGATGTAGGCTTGCTCTCTGGCGTGTTTGCCAAAGAGATTGTGGCATCGACAATGGGAGTTCTGTATAGCGGTGACGACAGCTTTGGTGATGATGATTCGTTTAGCGACGAAGACATCAAATACACACATCTGAGACAACAGATGACAGCCGACGGTATTACGCCCGTCACGGCATACGCCTTCCTGCTGTTCGTCTTGCTCTATTTCCCCTGTATTGCAACCATCGCTGCCATCAAGGGGGAAACGGGTTCCTGGAAATGGGCACTCTTCGCTGCCGGATACACGACAGTCCTCGCATGGATAGTCAGCGCTGCCTTCTATCAAATAGCAATGCTGTTTATTTAAGCCTCTTGTAATAGTCCTTCAACGAACCACGAGGAACACCCAGCGCCACCAAACGGTCGAGTTGTTGGCGGGCTTTCTCTTTCCGCCCAAGTGTTATCAGCACATCGGCGTGGGCAAGGATATAATCGGTATTGGTGCTGTCGCGAAGAATCGCTTCCTCGTAATCGTAGGACGCCAACTCATACTGTCCGCGTTCCACTTCCATACCTGCACGGGCAGCATAGGCAAGGGCACTATCGGGATACTGACAGACCAGCAGGTTCATCTGATCCATCGCCTCTGTATAGTGATGGTCTTTCTGATTCAACAAAGCATATCCCAATTGTATTTCGAAATTGCCAGGCACCAAACGGATGAGATTCTGGTAATCCAAACGGGCAAAGTTATATCGTCCTAACTTCTCGTTGACGAAAGCACGATAGTATAACGCTGCAACATTGTCAGGCTCTTTACGCAACACACGGTCGTAGTCGTCTTTGGCATATTGCCATTGTTCCAATTCCACATTCCACGCGGCCTTCTTCAAACGCAAATCCACTGAATCGGGATGATACGCCAACGCTTCTGTTGCTGCTGCCAGCGAGTCGCGCAACGACTGTTTGTCTTGCGCCTGTCCACACAAAACAACCAACCATAAAACTGCAAATAATACAATCCGTTTCATCATCTAATAATCACTCAACACTCAACCTTAAACCTTTCTGATATACTCTACAATCCACGCACCAACCTCCTTCGTTCCGTAGAAAGCGCCACCTTCGACCTGAATCTCAGGCGTGCGTACATGAGCATCCAAACTGGCATCTACAGCCTTACGGATAAGGGCACCCTCCTCTTTCAAATCAAAATACTCCAGCAACATCGCTGCTGACAGTATCTGGGCAATCGGATTGGCAAGATTCTTACCTGCGGCCTGCGGCCAGGAACCATGAACGGGTTCGAAGACAGGTGTGCTCTCGCCTGTTGATGCGGACGGTAGCAACCCCATAGAACCGCTGATGCAGGAACCTTCGTCTGTGAGGATATCACCAAACGTATTTTCTGTCACCATCACATCAAAGAAGGTGGGTTCGGCAATCATACGCATCGAGGCATTATCGACAAACATATAGTCAGTAGTCACATCAGGATATTGAGGTTCTATTTCTTTCGCGACCTGACGCCACAACCTGCTGGATGCAAGCACATTGGCTTTATCGACAACGGTCAGATGATGACGACGCTGACGTGCATAATCGTATGCAACCCTCAGGATACGTTCTATCTCCGGACGGGTATAGAGATTGGTATCATAAGCCTTGTCGTCATCCTGGTATTTCTCACCAAAATACATGCCGCCCGTCAACTCGCGGATGCAAATAAAGTCTGCGCCTTTCACCAATTCTGTCTTCAAAGGACTCATATGCAACAGACAATCGAAAGTCTGGACAGGACGGATGTTTGCGAACAAGCCCAGTTTCTTACGCATCGCCAACAAACCTTGTTCCGGACGAACTTTGGCTGTAGGGTCGTTGTCATATTTGGGGTCGCCAACAGCAGCAAACAGCACTGCATCAGCTTGCTGACAGATTTGGAAAGTTTCCTCTGGGAACGGGTCTCCTACTTCATCGATGGCATGTGCGCCCGCCAATGCTTCCTTGTATTCTATTTCGTGTCCGAACTTCTCGGCAATAGCATCCAAAACGGCTACGCCCTGCTTCATAATCTCCGGTCCGATACCGTCACCGGCAAGTACTGCAATCTGTAATTTCATAAGCTATATTTTAACGAAAACGATAACAAACGTCTCTCAACTCTCAACCTCAAAGATATTCAGCATCTTGAATGTCGCCTTGATAGCGGCTTCTGTCTGGTCAGCATCCAAACCACGCGTTCGCAACAGTCGTCCGTCATCCATCTGCCACGTGATGACCGTTTGCACAAGAGCATCCGTACGGCCTCCTGGCGGGATGGACACCTGATAATTGGCAAGAATCGGGAAGGTACGATTGAGGTATTTGCGATAGATAAATCGCATGGCTTTTACAAAGGCATCATACTGACCGTCGCCAGTAGCACCTGCCTCATACTGTTTACCATTGATTTCTACTCGTACATTGGCACCTGGTTTCAATCCATAGGCGGTAGAAACAACATAGCTGACAAGTTTCACTCTATCTTCGGGTGCATCATGCTTTAACACATCGCTGACAATATATGGCAAATCATCCTGGGTAACAATTTCTTTCTTGTCACCCAGTTCCGTAATACGCTTGGTGACACGCTTGGTTTGCTCTGGTGTCAGCTCCAACCCTAATTCCGCCAAGTTCTTGGCAATATTGGCTTTGCCGGAGTTCTTTCCCAAAGCATACTCTCGACGACGGCCAAAACGCTCTGGCACCAAGTCATTGCAATAAAGATTGTCTTTGTTGTCGCCATCAGCATGAACGCCTGCCACCTGTGTAAACACATTCTCACCGACAATCGGCTGGTTGGGGGCGATAGCAATACCGCTGTAGCCTTCTACCAAACGGGAGATGTCACCCAAACGGCTCTCATCAATCTGTGTGACAGCCTGGAAATGGTCTTTCAAAATCACCTGCACACTGGACAAAGGGGCGTTGCCACAACGTTCACCCAAACCGTTGACTGTCACATGGAGACCGCGAGCGCCACAAAGCACTGCTGCCAATGAATTGCTCACCGCCATATCGTAGTCATTATGGGCATGAAAATCGAAATGCATCTCCGGATAACGCTTCACCATCTTCCGCATATACTCCACACCCTGCAGCGGATTCATGATACCCAAGGTATCGGGAAGCATATAACGCAGGATGCTGCTGTCTTTCAGGGCATCAATCAACTGATAAACATACTCAGGAGAGTCCTTCATACCTGAACTCCAGTCCTCAAGATACAGGTTGACGTTTACCTGATGGCGGTCGGCATATTTCACCACTTCCAGAATATCGGCAATATGCTCTTCAGGAGACTTGTGCAATTGCTGCAGGCAATGTTTTAGTGAACCTTTCGCCAACAGGTTGATGGTTCGTCCGCCACAATCGAGAAGCCAATCGACAGACTGATTGCCATCGACGAATCCCAGCACTTCCACACGCTCCAATTTCCCAATAGACTGGGCATAACGGCATATCATCCGTACGGCTTCCTTCTCGCCTTCTGACACACGCGCCGAGGCTACTTCGATGCGATCTACGTTTACATCGTGCAGCAACATACGGGCAATCATCAGTTTCTCATGAGGGAGAAAAGAAACGCCGTTTGTCTGTTCGCCGTCACGGAGGGTGGAATCCATGATTTCTATTCGCGGCGGTATACGATTATACTGGTTTCTTATTTGTTCTGCTGTTCCCATCTTTCAATCTTATCTTTATGACTTACAAGATAGTCTATATCATCAAGCCCGTTCATCAGGCAATGTTTCTTGTATCCGTTTATCTCAAAATGTTCACGCTTGCCGGTAGCTGTATTGGTAACAGTCTGGTTGGGTAAGTCAACGATGACTTCCGTCGCAGGATTGGCATCAATGGAAGCAAACAATTCTTGCAGAAACGGTTCCGTCACAACGACAGGAAGAACGAAATTGTTCAATTCGTTGTTTTTATGAATATCCGCAAAGAACGAACTGATGACAACACGGAACCCGTAGCCGGCAATGGCCCACGCAGCATGTTCGCGAGAGGATCCTGAGCCAAAGTTCTTGCCTGCAACAAGGATGACACCGCTATAACGGGGATCGTTCAACACAAAATCTTCCTTCAGACTGCCGTCTTTGTTGTATCGCCAATCGCGAAACAAATTGTCACCAAAACCTTCCTTGTCCGTTGCCTTCAGGAAACGGGCGGGAATAATCTGATCTGTGTCAACATTCTCCAACGGAAGAGGCACACAGGTTGACTTGATAATATCGAATTTCTGTTTCATACTTCTTACTCCTTACTCTCTTCTTTACTTCTTACTCCTTTACATGAGCCTCCCCCTCAGGGGGGAGGTTGGAGGGGGCTTCCATTTCCCTCGGATCTGTGATGACTCCCGTGATAGCAGCAGCGGCTGCCACTAACGGAGAAGCAAGAATCGTTCGGGCACCTGGTCCTTGACGACCTTCGAAATTTCTATTACTGGTCGATACGCAGTATTTTCCGGCTGGAATCTTGTCATCGTTCATCGCAAGACAGGCTGAACAGCCTGGCTGACGAATCTCAAACCCTGCTTCTTCTACAATTTTGTCAATTCCTTCTTCCCGTATCTGACGGTCAACAGCCCAACTGCCTGGTACGAGCCACGCAATCACATGTTCTGCTTTCCGACGACCTTTCACGATAGAAGCAAAAGCACGGAAATCTTCTATTCGTCCGTTGGTACAAGCACCTAAGAAAACATAGTCTATTGGTTTGCCTATCAGCTGCTCGCCAGCTTCAAAGCCCATATACTGGAGACTTTTCTTGAAGGAAGCCCGGCTAGTCTCGTCGATAGAGTCTAATGTTGGAATACATTCGGTGATACCAATGCCCATTCCTGGATTGGTTCCATAGGTGACACGCGGTTCTATATCTTTCCCATCAAACGTTAACTCTTTGTCAAAGACAGCATCATCACCACTCTTCAAAGTCTTCCAATAGGCAACAGCTCTCTCCCACTCTTCTCCCTTTGGAGCGAAGGGTTTTCCTTTTAAATAGGCAAATGTGGTTTCATCGGGCGCAACAAATCCACCACGGGCACCCATCTCAATAGAAAGATTGCAAAGCGTCAGTCGGCCTTCCATACTCATTTCGCGAACCACATCACCTGCATATTCCACAAAATAGCCTGTTGCACCAGAGGTTGTAAGTTGGGACATCAGGTATAATGCAACATCTTTCGCCATCACACCCTTAGCCAACTTACCGTTGATATTGATGCGCATAGACTTCGGCTTCTGCTGGAGGATACACTGTGACGCCATCACCATTTCCACTTCGCTGGTACCAATGCCAAAGGCTACGGCACCAACAGCACCATGCGTAGAAGTGTGCGAATCGCCACAGACAATCGTCATACCGGGAAGGGACAAACCTTTTTCCGGTCCTACCACATGGATGATACCGTTATCTGGGGAAAGCATTCCGTAATGGGTCAGCCCAAAGTCGGCACAGTTTTTGGCCAAAGTGTCAACCTGTTTCTTGGAAACGGGATCTTCAATGGGTTTATCCTGATCATGTGTTGGGGTATTATGATCAGGCATGCAATAGATCTGCTGCGGACGAAAACACTTCAGTCCTCTTGCACGCAAACCGTCGAAAGCCTGTGGGGATGTTACCTCATGACAGTACAGACGGTCTATGTATAACTGTGTGGGGCCGTCTTCAACAATTTGAACCACATGCTTGTCCCAAATCTTATCAAATAATGTATTCATATCATTACTCTTTATCTTATACTCTTTTACCCTTATACTCCTCCCCTTGGGGAAGGCCACGGGGGGGGCGACCTTCGGTCGGGATGGGCTGGGTGGGGTCTTCTTCTACTCCTTGACTCTGAACTTATTGATACAATCAATATAGGCTTCAACACTCGCCGTAACAATATCGGTATTGGCGCCAAATCCATAGTACATCTGACCGTCGTACTCTACTTGCATGTGTACCTTTCCGACATCATCAGACCCCTTGGATATTGCCTGAATCGTGAATTCCTTTAACGTCATCTGCTTCAGGATAATCTTCTTCAAAGCTTTGATGGCGGCATCCACAGGACCGTTACCTGATGAGGCGGCTTCAAACTTCTGACCACTGATGTTCAAACCTATTGAGGCCACATTTTTTACGCCCTTACCTGATGTCACCTGCAGGAAGTCAAGTTTCACGGAATGGTTTTCTGCAGTATCGGCTCCTGCCAACATCAGGATATCATCATCCGTAACATCTTTCTTCTGGTCGGCCAGCTTCAGGAATTTCTGATAGAGAACATCAACCTTCTGCTCATCCCCTACATCGACACCCAGGACTTGCAGACGGAATTTCAAAGCAGCTCGACCAGAACGGGCAGTCAGAACAATCAAGTTGTCGTCGAGTCCCACATCCTTCGGATCCATAATCTCGTAGGTCTTGACATTCTTCAATACCCCGTCCTGGTGGATACCGCTGGAATGGGCAAAGGCATTACGACCTACGATAGCCTTATTGGGCTGCACAGGCATATTCATCAGACTGGAAACCATACGGGAGGTCGGATAAATCTTTGTGGTATTGATATTTGTGTCGATATTCAGATACTTATGACATTTCATAATCATGGCGATTTCCTCCAAAGAGGTGTTACCTGCTCGTTCACCAATACCATTGATAGTAACTTCCACCTGACGGGCACCATTCAGCACACCGCTGAACGTGTTGGCTGTTGCCAGACCCAAATCGTTATGACAATGGGTAGAGATAATGGCTTTGTCGATATGATCTACATGCTCCATCAGATACTTGATTTTCTCACCGTATTCCTCAGGAAGACAGTAGCCGGTAGTGTCAGGGATATTGACAACTGTTGCTCCTGCCTTGATAACAGCTTCTACCACACGGGCAAGATACTCGTTATCGGTACGACCGGCATCCTCAGCATAAAATTCCACATCCTCAACATATTTCTTGGCATAGGTGACAGCCCTTACCGCACGTTCGATAATCTCATCACGATTGGAGTTGAATTTATACTTGATATGGGAATCGCTGGTGCCGATACCTGTATGAATACGCTTATGCTTGGCATACTGCAAAGATTCTGCAGCCACGTCAATATCTTTTTCTACAGCACGTGTCAACGCACAAATGGTTGGCCATGTTACCGCCTTGGAGATTTCAATCACAGAATTGAAATCACCCGGACTGGAAATGGGAAATCCTGCTTCAATCACATCAACGCCCAGTTGTTCCAAAGCCTTTGCTACCTGAATCTTTTCTACTGTATTCAACTGACAGCCAGGAACCTGTTCGCCATCTCTCAGTGTCGTGTCAAAAACAAAAAGTCTGTCACTCATTTTTCTAATCCTTTTATAATATTCTCTTTCTACTTGTTTGTTTGCAATCCGAAATAAAAAAACCTTTCACACTCTTGGAAGTGAGAAAGGCCTATCAGTTTATTATATACCATATCTATATACGCACATCATCACTTCCGCCTGTTTTTTTGCAGTCGAATACGAATAATAATGCCCAATAGATTGATAAAATTCTGCATTTCTTCTTAATTTGGTTGCAAAATTACACATTTCCATGTTAACAAACAAATAAATCGTAATATTTTTATCTTTATTTGCTGAAAATTATCATCAATAAGGTACATCCGGCGCTGGAACATCACCAAACGGGTCATCGCCGCCATTCATCTTGGAACCCTTGATTTCACCGCCCATCTCGTCAACAGGTGGGGCATCATAGGTATCGGTATCCGGATTGGCAAAACGTGTAAACTCACCGCGGAAATTCAACAGCACATCACCTGTTGCACCCTTACGGTGCTTGGCAATGATGATCTGTGCCTTACCACGAAGGTCATTACCTTTCTCATCCTGGTATAGATGATAATACTCCGGTCGATGAACAAACAATACCATATCGGCATCCTGCTCTATCGCACCAGATTCACGCAAGTCGGAAAGCTGTGGACGCTTGCCGTCAATACCCTCACGCTGCTCAACGGTACGGTTCAACTGCGACAACGCCAATACGGGGATGTTCAACTCCTTGGCCAATCCTTTTAATGAACGACTGATCGTTGACACCTCTTCCTGACGGTTGCCAAATCGCATACCATTGGCATTCATCAACTGCAAATAGTCAATCATCAAAACCTTGATACCATGTTCACGAGCCAAACGACGGGCCTTCGTTCGGAGTTCAAAAATAGACAAGCCGGGGGTATCATCCACATAGATTGGAGCACCAGACAACTTACGGAGATTCTTATCAAATCGCTCCCATTCATCCTTTTGAAGTTGTCCGCTCAGAATCTTGCTTCCAGATATCTCACAGACATTCGATATCAAGCGGTTTACCAACTGTACATTGTTCATTTCCAGGGAGAAAAAGGCAATTGGTTCACGGTAATCTACAGCAATATTTTTGGCAATAGACAACGCAAAAGAGGTCTTACCCATCGCAGGACGACCAGCGATAATCACCAGGTCACTTGGTTGCCAACCGGACGTAATCTTGTCCAATCCCGTAAAACCACTGGGTACACCTGTCAATCCTCCTTTCTGATTGGCAGCCTTCATCAACAGGTCATGTGCCTGAGCCAGAATCGGGTCTATTTGCGTATAGTCTTGCACCAAATTTTTCTGCGACAACTCAAAGAGCATGCTTTCAGCTTCCTGCATCAAGTCGTCCACATCCACCGTATCATCAAAAGCTTTTGTCTCAATAACACTGGCAAACTTAATCAGCTGTCTGGCTATAGACTTTTGTGCCAGAATACGCGCGTGGTATTCAATATGTGCAGAGGAGGACACTCTCGAACTCAACTCCACAATATATGCGGCACCACCAACTTCATCAAGCACACCTTCATGACGCAGCTCCTCCACCACCGTCATGATATCAACAGGCTTCTCATCCATATTCAGTGTTTGGATAGCCTGATAGATTTTTTGGTTACGCTGCTCGTAGAACGTTTCCGGCTTGATGATTTCAGACACAACCGTAAAAGCATCCTTATCTATCATCAATGCACCGAGCACAGCACGTTCTATCTCCAAAGCCTGCGGCTGAAGATGACCATAGGTCGTATCAATAGGAGCCTGAGTCCTTTTCCTCGTCGTTTTGTTACTTGATGTTTCTGGCATAATTTTGTTGTTAACAATCTATCTATCAGCAAACTTACGATGTTGACTGATCAAATCTTTCTACTTGATTTCGTTTGTTTGTTGCGAAGGTATATATTTTTTTTCAAACCGCCAAAAAATTAAAGTTTTTAAAGACTCTCCCCCATTCACCCCATCAAACCAAAAAAACCCCGGCTCCATTTGGAACCGAGGCTTCAACTAAAAAAAGGCAGCTACCTACTCTCCCGCATTGCATTGCAGTACCATCGGCGCAACCGGGCTTAACTTCTCTGTTCGGAATGGGAAGAGGTGGAACCCCGG
>CADBAP010000050.1 GCA_902792685.1 uncultured Prevotellaceae bacterium | reverse complement strand
CATTTCAAGTCCCTTGCATTTCTGGCTGCCACCAATGATTGCAAAGCGTTTGCAGGAAGGCTTCAAGACTTTTGGCAGACAGGCTCACGGCTTCCTGACCAACGAGGCGGTGATGATAGCCGTTGAGACAAGGACGAGTGCTCCTGTCCGTATTGTCCGCGATGCAGAGACCTTGCAGCACATCCGTATTGACGGTTTGTTCCCTTGCGGCGAAGGTGCCGGCTATGCTGGCGGCATCGTCTCAGCAGGTGTCGATGGTGAGCGTTGTGCTGAAGCGTGCAAAGCTTATTTGACTTTATAACTGGCTTTCTGGAATGCCGAAGGTGGTTGTTTTCATGTTGCCTGTGTCGTAGCCGCGCTTCAACCACCGCATACGTTGTTCGCTGGTTCCGTGGGTGAAGGATTCTGGTTGCACGTAGCCCTGTGCCTGTTTTTGCAGGTAGTTGTCACCAATCTGATGAGCGCAGTTGATAGCTTCTTCCAAATCACCATCCTCCAACGAGCCAAATGCATCGTTTTCATAGTGTGCCCAAACACCGGCATAGTAGTCGGCAAGCAATTCCAATCGCACACTGGTTTTGTTGGCTTCCGTTTTGCTTTGTCGTTGCATCTGGGCATGTGCCTGTCCGAGCGACCCTAATAGGTTTTCTACATGATGTCCTGCTTCATGGGCGATGACATAAGCACGGGCAAAATCGCCTTCAGCGCCCAACTGGTTCTCCATCTGTTTGAAGAACGACAGGTCGATGTATAATTTCTGGTCGCCAGAGCAATAGAACGGTCCAACGGCTGATGAAGCACTTCCGCAGGCACTCTGTACACTATTCGTAAACAGCACGAGCGTGGGCGGTGTATAGGTGCGCCCCATATCTTTGAATACATCTGCCCAGATGTCTTCTGTAGATGCAAGTACCTGGCGGCAGAATTTGGCTTGTTCCTGTTCTTCCTCTGTAAAGTTTTGTTCTACGCTTTCAGGCGTGGCTTCCTGCACTTGTGCCATTTGCTGTCCTACGTTATTGATGACATCGCCGATGTTTCCACCACTTAACAGGGTGATAATGCCAACCAATATCAAAGCTCCGATACCTCCGATGCCTGCTTTCGCACCACCGCTCATACCGCGTCTGTCTTCAAAATTATCACTTTCTCTTCTTCCGTCGAGTTTCATAGTTGTATAGGTATTAATTAATTATGAATGATGAATGCAAAGGTAAATTGTTTTTTTGAATCGACCAAATTATTTCAGAATAACTGCGTGACACTATACATCAGAATGAGGTAGCGAAGGAACTTTCCGATGGTGATACTGGAAATGGAGATAAGGACATTCGCACGAGTGAATCCCAAGACAATGGTGATGGCACTACCCAATACCGGCAAGAAGGCGAAGAACCCCATCCAAGCACCACGACCCGCCATAAAGCGTTCTGCTTTTGCCATACTTTCACGGCTGACGTGTAGGTATTTTTCTATCCATTCCAGTTTTCCCATACGTCCTAAACCGTAGTTGAGCATTCCTCCTGCAACATTGCCGACGGTACCATAGATGACCAGTTGCCAAGCATCGAGTCCTGCCGCATTGAGAGCCACCATCACTACTTCGCTACTGAAGGGGAAAAAAGAACCAGCGAGGAAAGCAGCTACGAGCATACCCCAATAGCCCCAGTCGATAAGAAGTTCTATGAAAGCATCCATAGGTTATAGATTGTGGTGGCAAAGAGTGATAACATGAGTAACTGGCTGACGATATTGGTCCATATCGTATGGGTAAGGGCAATGAAGTGGGCGATAAGTGGTGATGTGTTGACGATGATGATACCCATAAGAAGATGGATATGTTGAGGTTGTAAAATCAGAAACGCCCATGAAAGCAGGTCGATGATAATAAATGATTCATAAAGCATCTGCGTACGAATACGGTCGGCCTGACGGTTGCGCAGATAGTGAACAATACCAATGAACGATACGACAGCCAAATAGGATACGGTAATCAGTTGGGAGTGTGTCCACGACGAGATGTCGGCAAGTTCCCCAAATTGTTCTAATGGGGTGAAGTGATTCAGGAAAGTATGAAGGTCTTTGAAATAAATGCAATACGCAACATAGAACCAGTAGGGTGTGATGAGTGCGAGCAGAGAGGCCACAAACACGCGAAAGCTCATACTCTGCAGCTTCGCCGTTACAATATACCATAGAACAGGAACAAAGTAGAGTGCTTGTACCCAGAAAAAGCTGGCAACGCTTACTGCCAAAAATGCAAAATAAAGCCGTCCTTGCGCCATTCGGTTCTGGTAGGTCTGATATGCCTCGAAGTAGAATAGGGCAGAGCAGAGGATAATGAGAAAGGAATGCAAATTGCCAAAATTAAATACCATCATCGTGACCAACAGCAAAAAGGCTGTAGAAACCATGCGACTGTAGATACGAATGAGGGCATTGGTGTTGTTGAGTTCTACCATGAAATAGGTTGCAATGATGGTGCATACGAAAGGCAGCCACATCTCTTGATGAGTGACCAAGCCTGCAAGGAACCAGACGAGAGCTGCCCATAAGGCTCCCCATAACAACAACCAGCGATTTTCCGCTATCTTATTCTGTAACTTCAATCTTGTTTGCATTTATATTCTTTTCTTCATATTCTCTTCTAAAGGAGTTGAGAAGAAATACTTATTTCAAATCTTTTCCGATATCAGAACGGAAGTATTTATCTGTAAACAGGATCTTTTGGGCTTCCTGGAATGATTTTGCCAACGCTTCATCCTTATCTTTGCCATAAGATGAAACTGCAATCACGCGACCTCCATTCGTAACAACTTGTCCATCCTTCAGCGCCGTACCGCTGTGGAATACGATAGACCCCTCCACGTTTTCGATACCCATAATAGGATAACCCTTTTGATATGCTTGGGGATAACCTCCGCTGACCAGCATGACACAAACGGCAGCACGCTCATCAAAGACAACGGAACGCTGGTCCAGATCGCCTTTTGCCACACCTTCAAACAAATCAACGATATCGCTCTTCAGTCGTAACATTACACTTTCCGTTTCAGGATCTCCCATTCGACAGTTGTATTCAATCACCATCGGTTCACCCATGACATTGATGAGGCCGAAGAATATAAAACCTTTATAGTCGATGCCTTCAGCTGCCAAGCCGTCAACAGTCGGACGGATGATGCAGTCTTCTACTTTCTGCATCCATTCTTTCGTGGCAAATGGTACGGGTGTTACGCTACCCATTCCGCCTGTATTGAGACCCGTATCGCCTTCTCCGATACGTTTGTAGTCTTTTGCCTCAGGCAGCATCTGATAGTGTTTGCCGTCAGTCAGTACAAATACAGAACATTCGATGCCGCTGAGGAATTCTTCGATAACCACTTGTGAGGATGCATTGCCAAACATACCACCGAGCATTTCTTTCAGTTCTTTCTTTGCCTCTTCAAGCGTGGGAAGAATGAGTACGCCTTTGCCGGCACAAAGACCATCCGCTTTGAGGACGTACGGTGGTTGGAGTGTTTCCAGAAAGGATAATCCTTGTTGCAAATGCTCTCCATCAAACGTTTGGTAACGAGCAGTCGGGATGTTGTGACGTTGCATGAATCCTTTGGCAAAATCCTTGCTGCCTTCCAAGACGGCTCCCGATTTTGAAGGCCCGATGACAGGAATGTGTTTGGTACGCTCATCATTTTTGAAATCATCATAGATACCCTTTACCAATGGGTCTTCGGGACCTACGACAACCATATTGATATCGTGTGTCACGCAAAAGGTTTTCAGCGCATCAAAGTCGTCTGCTTTGATGTTCACGTTCTCACCGCAATTGCTTGTTCCTGCATTGCCGGGCGCAATATACAACTGTTTGCATTTCTCACTTTGCGCTATTTTCCAAGCTAACGCATGCTCTCTACCACCACTTCCTAATAATAATATGTTCATGATTTTACCATTTTACAATTATACAATCTTTCTCCTTATTTCAGATAATCCTCAAAATACTGTGTGATTCGTTCATGCAGGTGAACGCTGGCATGTCCTCGCATGTTGTGTAGTTCACCAGGATAGACGAAGAAATCTGGCTGGGTTCCAGCTTCGATGCATGCTGCAAGAAATGCCAAACAGTGCTGTGGGACAACCGTATTATCGTTGTAGCCCGTGATAATTTGTAATTTTCCTTTCAGATTTTTGGCTTTATTGAGCAAACTGATTTTCTCATATCCTTCAGGATTGGTTTGAGGTGTATCCATATAGCGCTCACCATACATCACCTCATACCATTTCCAGTCGATAACGGGACCGCCGGCAACACCAACCTTAAATACATCAGGATAGTTCGTCATGAGGGAGATCGTCATAAAACCGCCGTAACTCCAGCCGTGAACACCCAGACGGTCTTTGTCCACGTAGGGCAGCGACTGTAGGAATTCGACTCCCTTCATCTGGTCTTGCATCTCGATTTGTCCCAACTGTCGGAAAGTTGCTTGTTCAAAATCACGTCCGCGATTCTCGCTTCCGCGGTTGTCAAGTACGAAGATGATATAGCCTTTCTGTGCCATATATGTTTCCCATGAACGAGAGGCATAACGTATGCTTGCATCAACATTGTGGGCATGTGGACCACCATAGACATATATCACCGTTGGATATTTCTTCGCAGGATTGAAATCAGCAGGTTTTACCATTCTGTAATAGAGGTCAGTGGTTTCATCTGCTGCTTTGATCATACCACATTCGTATGTGGGAACCTGATAGTCTTTCCATTTGTCATCTGCTGTCAGGTAGTTGATATGGCTGCGCTTGTTGACGTTGATGATATCAATTACACGAGGCAGGGTAGGCTCAGAATATCTGTCAACAATGTATTGCCCTGATTCTGAGATGTTTCCGTTGTGGTATCCGCGTCCGTTGTCGAGCAGGGTGCGCTGACCTGTTGAAATGTTCACGGCATAGATATTCGATTGTATTGGACTTTTTTCATTAGAGAGGTAGATGACAGACTTCTGCTTTTGGTTGAAACCGATGACATCCATTACAACCCATTTGCCAGAGGTGAGCTGTTTAATCAATTTTCCATCCTGCTGATATAAATAGAGGTGGTTGTAGCCATCACGCTGACTTTGCATAATAAACTTCGATGCGTCCCAAGGAAGAAACTGAATAGGGTGGAGAGGTTCTACATATTTGTCGCTGGTCTCCTGATAGAGTTCACCTTTCTTCTGTCCTGTTTCAGCATCATAAGATGTCAGACGACAGTCGTTTTGGTCGCGATTTAGCTCGAACATATAGATGGTTTTGGAGTCGGGACTCCATGCTATATTCGTAAAATATCTATCCGTTGGATCTCCTGCTGCCAAATATACGGTCTTTCCCGTTGCCGTATGATAAACACCTACTGTTACTTTGTGGGATGTTTCGCCTGCCATTGGGTATTTGTCCGGTTCGTAAGTAGCCTCTCTCTGAAAGATATCTACCTGCGGATAGTCTGTCACCATACTCTGATCCATCCGGTAGAATGCCAAATGTTGGCCGTCAGGACTCCAAAACAACCCTTTTTCAATACCGAACTCATTACGGTGTACACTTTGTCCATAAACAATCTCGCGTGATCCGTCTGTGGTGAGCTGTTTTGCGTGACCTTGTGCATCAAGCACGATTAACTGGTTGTCTTTCAGATAGACGGTGTTTTTAGTAGTTGCATTCCACTCATGGGCAATATCTGATTCAGAGATACTGTCTTGCCAAACGATTTCTTTTGTTTGGAAGTCCAGCAAGATGATGGCCTTTCTGTTCCCCAACATCACCCAAGGTTTGTCGGCATAGGGGAAAGTGGCATTCATCAGGTGACGTACAAAAACGCTGTCATTGCTATGAATCCAATTGTTGACCTCATCAAGCGTAAAAAGTGTTTTCTCTTTTCCTGTATTAAGATCAATCATGGAGCATTTTTCTACATCTGTACGAATCAACTGGTCACCCCACCAGGTTGTCCATTTGTTTTCTGGTCGTAGGTTGTAATAGTTTCTTCCTCCGGAATTCAGGTCTTCCAGAGAGAATAATTTCTGTTGAGCCATTGTTTGTTGGGAGCATATGATAAAAAGGAACGTTACTCTAACAATCCTTTTCAATATGCTGGTTTTTAGAGAGTTATTCTTCATTACCAAATCTTCTCTTTCGTTTTTCAAATTCACTATTGTTGCGTTTGTTGTTCCTGTCAAAGCGGTTACTTCGATTGGTATTTCTTTTGTCCCCTTTGTCAAACTTTCCAGCTCCTCTGTCAAAGCGTTTTCCGTCTCTACTGAATCTTTCTTCATTGCGAGGACGGCGTTCCTTTTTCTCGCGTAGTTCACCCCGATAGTTTTTCTCGAAAGAGTGAAATTTAAAAGAGCGAATGTCGCCTGCTTCGTTCTCCTCTTCGTCGTCCAGACGTTGTTTGAATTCACGGTTTTTCTTAAAACGATGTTTTTGTGCCATCTCTTTCTTTTCTTCCTCAGTCTTGACGATTCCTCCTTCGGCGCGGAATTCCTTCATCTTGCCTTCAAACATGGCGTATTTGCGGAACTCGCATTCCAGACTTCCATTAAAGACGGGAATTTTTATGGAGGGTTTCAGGCCGATTTGATCGAAACATTCTTCACGATAACTTAATATCCAGGCATCGTTGCCGCCAAAAGCATGTTTCAGACGTTCGCCAATCATTTTGTAGGTATCCAACAGGTTGGGCGTTGATATACGTTCGCCATAAGGCGGATTGGTAATCATGATGCTCTTTTGTTGAGGTTTCGAGAAATCCTTGAAGTCCTGTTCCTCTACGGTAATGTCTTTTGTCAGTCCGGCTGCACGCACGTTCAGACGAGCCGTATTGACAGCTTTGATATTAATGTCGTAGCCGTAAATATGGTGGTTGAACTCTTTTTCCTGTGAGTCATCATTGTATATCATATCAAACAGGTCGGCATCAAAATCAGGCCATTTCTCGAAAGCAAACTCTTTGCGGAACACACCTGGTGAGATGTTGCGGGCGATGAGTGCGGCTTCAATCAATAATGTACCAGAGCCACACATGGGGTCGATGAAATCCGTTTCGCCCTTCCATCCTGTCATCAAAATCATACCGGCAGCCAGCACCTCGTTCAGTGGTGCTTCCACGCTTTCTTGACGATATCCGCGACGATGCAGGCTTTCTCCGCTGGAGTCGAGCGAGAGACTTGCCTCGTCTTCAGCGATATGGATGTGAAGACGGATGTCAGGATTGGTAACGCTGACATTCGGACGGTCACCTGTTTTTTCACGGAACTGATCCACAATAGCATCTTTTACCTTATAGGTAACAAAGCGAGAATTGCGGAACTCGTCAGAATAAACGACCGAATCAACGGAGAAAGTCTTTCCTTTCTCAATGTATAGGCTCCAGTCTATCTTTTTCACCTCATCATACATATCTTCAGCCGAACGTGCCTTGAAGGTTGCAATCGGTTTGAGAATGCGAATAGCGGTGTGTAATTGGAAATTAGCACGATACATCAGTTCTTTATTGCCAGAGAACGATACCATGCGTCTTCCTATCTGTATGTTGTTTGCTCCTAAAGCAATGAGTTCTTCTGCCAAAACACTCTCTAAACCCATGAATGTTTTGGCGATCATGTTAAATTCCTGTCCCATGATTAAATTCCATATCTAAATGATCAATCTTTTCTTTGTTGTATTTTCTTGTTTTAGGTTTCATGTCGCGAGTTACCCATACGTTGGCACCGATGACACAGCCCTTGCCGATTGTGATGCGTCCCAGAATGGTGGCATTGGCATAGATAATAACATTGTCTTCCAATATCGGATGGCGTGGGATACCCTTGATGGGATTGCCGTTCTCGTCGAGTGGGAAACTGATAGCTCCCAATGTGACACCCTGATATAGTTTTACGTTGTTGCCAATGACACAGGTAGCTCCAATAACGACACCTGTTCCGTGATCAATCGTGAAATAATCACCGATAGTTGCAGCAGGATGGATATCGATACCAGTTTCTGAATGTGCCATTTCCGTCATCATTCGCGGAATTAACGGGATGCCCAACAGATGCAGTTCGTGAGCAATTCGATAGTTGATAAGCGCCTTGATGATAGGGTAGCATGAGATAATCTCTCCGAAACTTGATGCTGCAGGGTCACCATTGTAGGCTGCTTCTACATCTGTAGCCAAAATGCGTCTGATTTCAGGCAGTCGTGCTATCAATTGTGCAGCTAAGTCTGAGGCATACTCTAAACATATCAGCGCATTTTTGCCTTGTGGATTACAGCCACAATCGTTTTCTTCAGGTCTTGCAAAGCACAGTCCTGCCAGAATTTGCTGGCTGAGCAGTTTGTGCAGTCTTTCAATGCTGACTCCAATTTGATATTTGACGGTTTGCAGTTTTACAGAAGAATGTCCGTAAAATCCTGGGAAAATAATAGCCCTCGTCAGTTCGATAATTTCTTCAAGTGCTTTTGCTGAGGGCAGCGGGTCACCATCACGGTGTTCGTGAAAAAGACCTTTCAGGGACTCTTTTCCTGACAGTTCATCCACCGTTTGGGTTAATAAGTGAGTTGTATTCTCGCTACTCATTTTTAATGTGTCAATAAAACAATGGTGCAAAATTACAGTTTTCTTCGAAATAAAACAAATTTCCCAATAAAATTTCTTCTTTTGATGGATAATAATATGTACCTTTGCAGCGAAATAAAAGAAATCGATGAAATATGCTATTTTAGCTGCAGGAGAAGGAAGCCGGCTTCACAAGGAAGGTGTAGAAGAACCCAAGCCGCTGGTGAAAATAGGTGGTGAATATCTCGTTGACCGCCTCTGCCGTATATTCCGTCAGAATGGAGCTAACGAGATAGCTGTCGTCTGCAACGACCGAACACCTCAGGTCTATGGTCATTTGAAGACATTGTCGCCGCTGCATGTACATGTGGAATCGACACCCAGCTCGATGCACAGCCTCTTTGCGCTGAGTCGCTGGCTGAAGAGTGAAGATCCCTTTTTGGTTACAACGGTAGATACTATTTTTGACGAGGTTGAGTTTGGCAGATATATCATGTCGTTTCAGTTGGCTGTGGCAGAAGGCTATGATGCGATGATGGTGGTTACTGATTATATCGACGACGAGAAGCCCTTGTATGTTGATGTGGCAGATGACTTCACGATTCGAGGGTTCTTTGATACTGCTGACTATCCTGCAGATAAACGCTATGTGAGTGGAGGCATTTACGGACTGACTCCCCAGACATTGGAAGTGCTGGAACGCTGTATTCGTGATGGTGAATGCCGTATGCGAAACTTTCAACGTGCATTGGTGGCTGAGGGCTTGCGCCTGAAAGCCTATCCTTTTACGAAAGTGTTGGATATAGACCACAAGGGTGACATCCGGAAAGCAGAGGAATTTGTGAGGGAATTGCAAAAATGATATACGGAATCATACGGTCAGAACAGTTTTCGCCCCAATCGGTTGAAAAAGATCGGGCTATCCTTACAGCGGTCGTAGAGCGGCTACACGGTATATTGATACCAGAACAACAACTCTGTGAATCAGAGCTTACAGGTTGTGGAAATATCTTTTTGAATATGGGCCGACTGCCAAAGACGACAGCCTTTCTGAAACAAAAGGAAGATGAAGGGGCTGTTGTTCTGAACTCCGGTTATGGTGTAGAGATGTGTCAGCGAAGCCGGTTGGAGGCACTCATGCGTGAGAAACATATCCCAATGCCACGCAAGACAGGTACAAACGGCTGGTGGGTGAAGCGCGGTGATGCTGCGGCGCAATGCCACCAAGATGTGCTCTTCTGTAAAGATGATGAGGCTTTGGCAAAAGCGAAGGCTTCATTTGCAGAGCGAGGTGTTACCGATATTGTTGTTCAATCACATGTCTGTGGAGACCTGTTGAAATTCTATGGTGTAGAAGGAACCTCATTCTTTAGATATTTCTACCCAGGCGATGATGAGGAGAGCAAATTTGGCGATGAACGGATCAATGGGACTCCGCACCATTATTTCTTCCAGAAAGAGCATCTGCGTTCTACGGTAGAGATGCTGTCGCGACTGGTCTGTACTCCGATTTATGGCGGAGATGCCATCATCACACCAGATGGGGAGTTTAAGATTATCGACTTCAACGACTGGCCGAGTTTCTCCCGATGTAGAGAAGAGGCCGCAAATGCTATCGTGCAGTTGGTCGCTTATAAAATTCACAATTGAACAAACATCGTTCAATCGCTTTATGCGAAACGAAGAAACAAAATAATGATAGAAGATATAGAAAACAAGAAATTCAAACAACTGCTTCGCGAAACTATCAAGTCGAAGGATACGGAGGAATGGATTGACATCTATTTCACGCGTCCTATCGGGTTGATAATTGCGCTGCTATGTCGGAAACTGGGTATCCATCCGAACGGGGTCACCATCTTCTCCATCTTTGTGGGAGTAGCTGGCGGCTGTATGTTCTATTTCACCAGTTTCTGGTACAATCTGTTGGGCGTTTGCTTGCTGATGTTTGCTAATTTTCTGGATTCTGCCGATGGCCAACTGGCCCGGTTGACAGGTCAGAAGACCGCTATAGGACGATTCCTCGACGGCTTTGCAGAGAATATGTGGTTCTTGTTTATCTATCTGGCCATTGCCTTCAGGCTTTGGAACCAGTTCATTCCAGGTCTCGACGATGTCTGGAGTATCTGGATTGTTGTGATGGCATTGCTGGCGATGCAAAGTCACTCCCTGCAATGTTTGCTGGCTGACTACTATCGGCAGATTCACCTCTTCTTCCTCAAGGGAAAGAAAGAAGCAGAACTCGACAGCTACCAGCAGCAGCGTGCCCTATATGAAGCGCTGCCCAAAGAAGCCTCCTTCGTTGACAGGTTCTTTTATTACAACTATGCGAACTATTGTCATCGTCAAGAGAAACGTACACCTGCCTTTCAGAAAATGATGGCTACCATCCTTGAGCGGTACGGAAGTGCTGATGCTCTTCCATCGGAGATACGTGAGGCATTCCTTCAGGGCAGTCGTCCGCTGATGCTGCTGACAAACATCCTAACTTTCAACGTGCGAGCAATCTGTTTGTATGTTACTTGTATGTTGAACTGTCCGTGGGTATATCTGCTGTTCGAAATAACAGTCATGAATGTACTCTACATCTATATGCAAAAACAGCATGAAAGGCTGTGTGAGTCGATAACAAAGGGAGGATTGGAGTAAAGGAATAAAGGCTGATGAAGATAAAAGGTGTGATTTTTGACTTCGGAGGAACGCTCGATACGGCTGGCTGTCATTGGGGCATGATGCTTTGGCGAGCCTACCAGATTCATCAGGTACCTGTTTCGGAACCGCAGTTCCGGGAGGCCTATGTATTTGGAGAGCGCACATTGGGTCATAATCCTATTATCCAGGCTCACGACACATTTCGCAAAATGTTGGATGTGAAAATTAAAATCGAGATGGAATACCTGCGTGACAAAGGAATCTGGACGTGTGACGAGCAACTCTGCCGACAAAAGAACGATGCGATTTTAGACGACTTGTATGGACAGGTTGTTTCAACTACGCGAAAGAGTAGGGAAGTGCTGCTGACGTTGAAGGATACGTTACCACTGGTGCTGGTAAGCAATTTCTATGGAAATATGTCTGTCGTACTGGAAGAATTTGGTATGAACGGTATCTTCTCGCAGATTATCGAATCGGCTGTAGTCGGTATTCGGAAACCTGATTCTCGCATTTTCCAAATGGGTGTAGAAGCAATGGGACTACAACCTGAAGAAGTACTGGTGGTTGGCGACAGTTTGGAGAAAGATATTGCTCCGGCTCAGCATATAGGATGTAAAACGGCGTGGTTGGAAGGCGAAGGTTGGGCACCCGTAAGAGATGCTTCCATCGTTCCAGATTGGACCATTCATACAATAAAAGAAGTAAAAGCAACGTTATAAAAAATAAAAATAGAAATGAAAAAATCATTTGCAAAACCAGCTGACGGGAAATTAGGCATCATGATTGTAGGTTGTGGTGCAGTAGCGACGACTTTTATGACGGGCGTCTTGATGGCTCGCAAAGGTCTGGCTAAACCTGTTGGCTCAATGACACAATATGACAAAATCCGTGTGGGACGAGGCTCGGAGAAGCAGTATCTTCCCATGAAAGACATCGTTCCGTTAGCTGATTTGAATGATATCGTTTTTGGCACATGGGATTTGTATCCGCAGAATGCTTACCAAGCAGCTATGTATGCAGAGGTTTTGAAACCTCAGGACATTGAGCCTGTACGCGAGGAATTGGAACAGATTGTTCCCATGAAAGCCGCTTTTGATAAGAACTATGCCAAACGCTTGGATGGTGACAATGTGAAAAGCCTTTCAACAGAAAGTGCCCCCCAGATGCCTACCCGATGGCAGATGGTTGAAATGTTGCGTGAGGATATCCGTCTGTTTAAACAACAGAAGGGTTGTAGCCGTATCGTAGTGCTTTGGGCAGCGTCAACAGAAATCTATTTGCCTGTTGATAAGCAGTATCACGGAACGTTGGAGTTGTTGGAATCAGCGATGAAAGCCGACGACCGCGAGCATATAGCACCCTCGATGTGTTACGCTTATGCAGCATTGTCGGAAGGTGCTCCGTTCATCATGGGTGCTCCCAATACGACTGTTGATATCCCTGCCATTTGGGAATTGGCAGAGAAGATGAAGATGCCGATTGCCGGCAAGGACTTCAAGACTGGTCAGACATTGGTAAAGAGTGGTTTTGCCCCCATCTTAGGAGTCAGGAACTTAGGATTGAATGGATGGTTCTCAACGAATATTCTGGGTAATCGCGATGGCTTGGTGTTGGATGAACCAGCTAATTTCCATACGAAGGAAGTGAGCAAATTGTCCACCTTGGAAACAATTCTCAAAGCAGAAGATCGTCCCGATCTCTATACTGACTATTATCATAAAGTACGTATCAACTATTATCCCCCTCGCAACGACAATAAGGAGAGTTGGGATAATATAGATATTTTCGGATGGATGGGTTATCCGATGCAAATCAAAATCAATTTCCTTTGTCGTGATTCCATCCTCGCTGCACCCGTCTGTCTTGATCTCTGCCTGCTTTCCGATTTGGCTGCCCGCTCAGGACGTTACGGTATTCTTCGTTTCCTGAGTTTCTTCCTGAAGAGTCCGATGCACGATTACACGAAGAATGAGGAACCGGTAAACAATCTGTATCAGCAATATACGATGCTGAAGAATGAAATTCGATTAATAGGCGGCTATGAGGCCGATGAAGAAATAGACTAAACAAAAATGAGGATAACATTGAGAGAACTAGTTTTAACTACATTATTCTGGCTGTTGGCTGTACAGGTCAACGGACAGATTAGAGGCTATGTGGTTGATTCTCAAACGGGCGACAGCATTCCCTATGTCTCTGCAAGCTATAAAGGTCATCAGGTGGCGGTATCGGGCAATATGGCAGGCCGTTTTGAGATTATCCGCATGGAAGGCTGGACGCTGACCGTTTCAGCTGTGGGCTACAAGTCAAAGTCCATAAAGATTAACAGTAAAACCCCGCAGGAACTTCATATCAAACTTGTTTCCGACTCTAAGCAGTTGGGTGAGGTGGTCGTGAAGGCGAAGCGCAAGACTAAATACAGTCGCAAGAACAATCCTGCGGTTGACTTGATGCGTCGTGTGATTGCCAACAAGAGTCGCACCGATTTAGGCAATCATGATTTTTACAGCTTTGACAAATACCAAAAGCTCACAATGGCGATTAACAACCTAACGCCTACTGAATTGGAAGGGAAAATGTTCAAAAACTCCCCTTGGCTGCTGCAACAGGTTGAAGTATGTCCCTATAATCAGAAACTGATATTGCCTTTGTCGGTTGATGAGACGCTGACACGTAATATCTATCGGAAAGACCCGCATAAGGAGAAGGAAATTGTGTTGGGCCAAACGACGAAAGGTGTGAGCAAACTGATTCAGACGGGTGGTGCGCTGAACGACATATTGAAGGATGTATTCCAGGATATCGATATCTATGACGACCATATCAGTTTGTTGCAGAAACGCTTCCCCAGTCCGATTGGCTCAACGGCAGTATCATTCTATCATTTCTAT
>CADBAP010000049.1 GCA_902792685.1 uncultured Prevotellaceae bacterium | reverse complement strand
CGATTATAAAAGTAAACTAATCCATTCTTTGGGGTTCAGTGTAGGAGTAATTTTCCAGATAAAAGGTTGGTAGAATAATATATTACACGATTTAAGAAGCATGCCAAGGGGACGGGTGAGTGACATTTGAAGGTCGAAGGCTAAGACGCAAACTTATATGAATTCTACGTTGGTAGTTAACAGTTTAGTGCCTCCTTGACGTAATTCTGGTGTATTGATTCGTATATCGCAATCTACAACGCATATAGGTCCATCCTCAGAGCGAATTACATTCTCATCGTGCATGTCGCTAAGATATATTTCTGGAGTGGCATAAGTCCAATTGCGTAGGTTCTTTAATTCAAATTCTTTTTCAAGGTAGGCTTTATTAATTCGTAGAGTTTATGCCCTTCATCGACAGCGAGATGCGCTGACGACGGTAATCGATTTCCAAAACCTTTACTTGAACGTGCTGATGGAGTTTCACCACTTCGTTGGGGTCTTTCACATAGCGGTTGGCCAATTGTGATACGTGAACGAGTCCGTCCTGATGAACACCGATATCGACGAAGGCTCCGAAGTTGGTGATGTTGGTGACGATGCCTGGCAGAATCATTCCTTCAACAAGGTCGTCGATATCCTTCACGTTGGGGTCGAACTCAAACTCTTCGAGCTGTTCACGTGGGTCGCGACCCGGTTTCTCCAACTCTTTTATGATATCGTTCAGCGTGGGAAGTCCGACGCTTTCTGTCACGTATTTCTGCAGATTGATGCTCTCTCTTATCGTCTTATTGCTGATGAGGTCCTGAACCGAACAGTTGCTGTCGTGAGCCATCTGTTCCACAATTGCATAACTCTCAGGATGGACAGCAGTATTGTCAAGAGGATTCGGTGAAGTCGGCAGACGTAAGAAACCTGCACATTGTTGGAAGGCTGCAGGACCTAATCGCGGCACCTTCTTCAGTTGGGAACGTGTCTTGAACTCTCCGTTCTCTTTTCTGTATGCTACAATATTTTTTGCCAAGGCTGGACCTAATCCGCTGACATACATCAGCAAGTGCTGGGAAGCGGTGTTCAGGTTGACACCAACAGTGTTGACGCAACTGACAACCGTCTGGTCGAGAGAGTGCTTCAGTTTTGACTGGTCAACATCGTGCTGATACTGTCCGACACCAATACTCTTAGGATCAATCTTCACCAGTTCTGCCAGCGGATCCATCAGACGGCGACCGATGGAAACGGCACCGCGAACGGTGACGTCTTCGTTGGGAAACTCTTCGCGGGCAAGGGCAGAGGCAGAATATACCGATGCACCATCCTCGCTTACGGTGAAAAGGGAAGGGGTTTTAAGGTCTTTAAAGACTTTAGGGTCGTTAAGGTCTTTCAGGAACTCTATGGTTTCGCGGCTGGCAGTACCGTTGCCGATAGCAATCGCTTCTACCTTATATTTTTGAATCATCTGCTGTACAGCGACAGTCGCCTGCATACGATGGGCAACTGGCGGATGAGGGAAGATTGCTTCATGGTGCAACAGATTTCCCTGTGCATCTAAACAAACGATTTTGCAACCCGTACGGAAACCTGGGTCGATGCCCATCACACGTTTCTGTCCTAACGGGGCGGAGAGCAGCAGCTGGCGCAGGTTCTCGACAAACACACGGATAGCCTCTTCGTCAGCACGCTCCTTGCTGAGAGCAGCAAACTCGTTTTCGATGGAAGGTTTCAACAGGCGCTTGTAACAATCCTCTGCAGCCTCTTCGATGAGAGTTCCGCAAGGACTGTGGAAACGCACATACTGATGTTGCAGACGACTGATGGCACGTTCGTCGTCGGGTGAGATGCTTACACGCAGGATACCTTCGTTTTCACCTCTCCTAATGGCCAATAGCTGGTGGCTACTGCATCGTTTCAAAGGTGTTGCAAAGTCGAAGTAAGTGCGGTATTTCTGTGCCTCATCGGTGTCTTGCTTGGCTTTTACCACCTTCGATGTGATGATTGCTTCACGTCGGAAGGCAGCACGCAACTGATTGCGCGACTGTTCGTTCTCATTGATGTCTTCGGCAATGATATCTTTTGCTCCTTGCAGGGCAAGTTCCGTAGAGGTGATAACGTCACCATGAACAAAACGCAGAGCCGCCTGCTTGGGATTTCGTTCACGTTGCAGCATGATGATTTGTGCCAAAGGCTCCAATCCCTGCTCACGTGCAACTTGTGCTCGTGTGCGACGCTTGGGTTTATAAGGTAGGTAGATGTCCTCTAACTCCGTAGCGTTCCAACATTGTTCGATACGTTGTTGCAGTTCGGGTGTCATCTTCTCTTGTTCGGCAATCGTCTTGATGATGGTCTCCTTGCGTTTGGAGAGTTCCTTCAGTTTGTCGTTCAGGTCGCTGATCTGGGTAATCTGTACTTCATTCAGGTTGCCCGTTTTCTCCTTACGATAACGTGAGATAAAAGGAATCGTGCATCCCTCATCCAGGAGTTTCAACGTGTTGTCAACGCCAGTCTTCGGTAGTTGCAACTGTTGTGATATAATCTCTGTAAAAATGTTCATCATGGTTGCAAAGGTATAAAAATAACCCCATATTTCCATACTGTTAGCTGATAAAAACAACGAAAATTTGTCGATATGAAAAAAAAGGGTTAACTTTGCATTCTAATAAGTATTAAAATCGAATATTGATTATGGCATTTTGTGTGAAGTGTGGCAGGCCGTTGAATGAGGGAACAATAGTATGTCCTTTTTGCGGAACTGTAGTCGGTCAACAAAGACGTGGCGGAAATAAGAATCAGACTATTTTGTATGTTATCATTGTTTTCCTTTTCCTTGTGTTGATAGGAGGCGTATGCTATTATTTCATAGCTCAGAATAATGCAAAAAACGAGCGGATGATAGCAGAGATGAAACAGCGACAGGATGCTTTGGAAAGAAAAAACGAAACCTCTTCGCAAACAAATGCAGAGAAGTCTGCTGCACCTGCTCCCAAGAAGATATACACGATAGAGGGATTTCATCAGCTTTCCGGTTCGATATCAAAGTATGGAATAACGATGGACATAGAAGTTCGTCGCGGCTATGTTAATGGAACCTATTATTATCATTCACAGGGAAGTAGCAACAGGATGACGGTGTCTGGAACCATTTCCGGCAACACGATGTCTTTGGAGGAGTATGCTCCCAGTGGAGAGAATACAGGATATTTTGAAGGTGTATTTAATGGACTGTCATATAATGGAACATTCCACAACTACAGCAAGGGCAGTACGATGAATTTCTCGTTGACTGACAGGTAATCATTCGGTAGTATCATGAAAAAGAAGATATTCATAATCGTCGGTTTGGTGTTGGTTTGTTTTGCGCTGACCGCTTTTTATATGGAAAACAGCAAGAATGTAACCGCTGCACCCCAGCAAACCGACAAGGGAAAGAAAACATATAAAGAGATAAACTATCCTACGCCTAATATTGAGGAAGATGCCGTGAACCGTGTGGAAGGCGTTATCCTACACCATACTGCAGAGCCAACGGTAAAACGGTCGTTGGAAGTGTTGACTTCAACAAAGAAGAAAGTAGGCACCCATGTGGTCATTGATACTGATGGTACCCGCTATATCATGTGTGAGCCGGAAGTAGTCACTTATCATGCCGGTCGTTCCGTACTCAATGGAGAAGAAGGCTGTAACTTCTTTACTATTGGTATCGAGTTTCAGGGGAACACGCTGGAGAAGCCGTTAACGCAAGACCAGATTGTCAGTGCCATAGAGTATCTATTGCCAATTATTAAGAAATACCATATTCCCGTAAGCAATATCGTGACGCATGAGATGGTAAGGAATGCCTATAAAGAACTTTATCCAGAAAAAAAGTGTTGGGGAAAAGTAGATATTACCCAAAAGGAATATAAGCGTTTCATGCAGGCTTTGCGTATTGCGATGACCTCCTATAGATAATAAGTATGATTTCCGTAGAAAACCTGAAAGTGGAATTCAGCGTTAAACCGCTGTTTGCTGATGCCAACTTTGTAATCAACGACAAGGACCGGATAGCTCTTGTCGGTAAGAATGGTGCCGGCAAATCAACGCTGCTGAAAATACTTTGTGGTATGGAGCAGCCTACAGCAGGAACAGTAGCTGTTCCCAGCGATACCACCATCGGCTATCTGCCTCAGGTGATGAAACTGGCTGATCATACCACCGTAAGGGAGGAAACGCGAAAGGCTTTTTCTAATCATACGGAGATACAAGAGCGATTGTCTCGGTTGAATGCTCAACTGGCTGAACGTACTGACTACGAAAGCGAGAGCTATATGGAGTTGGTGGAGAAGTTTACACAGGAGCATGAGCGTTTTCAGATGATGGGTGCAGACAACTACGAGGCAGAAATGGAACGTACGTTGATTGGCTTGGGCTTTTCACGAATGGATTTCGACCGTCCCACCAGCGAGTTCTCCGGTGGTTGGCGTATGCGTATCGAACTGGCAAAGCTTCTGTTGCAGAAACCTGACCTGCTCTTGTTGGACGAGCCTACCAACCATTTGGATATTGAGAGTATTCAGTGGCTGGAACAGTTTTTGGCACAGAGTGCGAAAGCAGTGGTGTTGGTCAGTCACGACCGCGCATTCATCAATCACGTCACCAGTCGTACGTTGGAAATATCGTGCGGACACATCATTGATTATAAGGTAAAATACGACGAATACGTAAAGCTTCGTGCTGAAAGGCGAGAGCAGCAGTTGCGAGCATACGAGAACCAGCAGAAAGAAATTGCTGATATGAAGGTTTTCATCGAACGGTTCCGCTATCAGGCAACGAAAGCTGTACAGGTGCAGCAGAAAATCAAACAACTGGAGAAAATTGTTCCCATTGAGATTGATGAGGTTGATCGTTCGGCGATGCATCTGAAGTTTCCGCCCTGTTTGCGCAGCGGTGACTATCCGATTATCTGCGATGAGGTAGGGAAGAGCTATACTCACTTGGTGTTTGAACACGTAAACTTTACGCTTAAGAGAGGTGAGAAAGTTGCTTTTGTCGGAAAGAACGGCGAGGGAAAATCAACACTTGTGAAATGTATCATGGGTGAGATTCCTTTTGATGGAACGCTGAAAATAGGACACAATGTGCAGATAGGTTATTTCGCCCAGAATCAGGCACAGTTGCTGGATGAGTCGCTGACAGTGTTTGAAACCATCGATCGTGTGGCGAAAGGAGAGGTGAGATTGAAAATCAATGATATACTCGGTGCGTTTATGTTTGGTGGAGAAGCTTCAGAAAAGAAGGTCAAAGTTCTCTCCGGTGGTGAACGTAGCCGTCTGGCGATGATCAAACTTTTGCTGGAACCAGTGAACCTGTTGATTCTCGATGAGCCTACCAACCATTTGGATATGGGTTCGAAAGATGTGTTGAAGGAAGCGATTAAGGCTTTTGACGGTACCGCTATCATCGTCAGTCACGACCGAGAGTTTCTCGACGGGCTGGTCAGCAAGGTCTATGAGTTCGGAGGCGGACGAGTCAAGGAACACTTGGGGGGTATCTATGATTGGTTAAAAGAAGTCCCCCAAACCAGCAATCTTACTTCTCAGCCGCTACCGGCTTCATCTACACCATCCCCAGCTACGGGAGGCAAAGGAGCAGGACTTTATGCTGAACGCAAAGAGAAGCAGAAGAAGATTCGCAAGGCAGAGAAAGAAGTCAAGGAGTGTGAAGAAAAAATTTCCAAACTGGAAGCACGCATCCGTGAAATGGATTCACTATTGTGCCAACCAGAGCATGCTGCTGATATGGAGCTGATAATGGAATATACCTCCACGAAGAAAGTTCTCGATGAGGAGAACGACCGTTGGCTTCTGTTATCAGAGAAACTGGAGGAAACACAGCGAGAGTTGATGTAAAGAAAATAACAAAAATATTCAAATCAAAATATTATCAGATATGAAAATGAGACAAATGATTCCGATGATGCTGTTTGCTGCCGCACCGATTGCTGGTTTGGCACAGAATCAAAGTGGCATCAAAATGGAGAACCTGGACAAGAGTGTTCGTCCTGCAGACGATTTCTATGAGTTTGCCACAGGCGGTTGGCAGAAAAACAATCCGCTGCCCGCATCTTATTCCCGCTTCGGTAGCTTTGACCAGTTGCAGGAAGACAACAACAAACGTATCAATAGTATTCTGGGCGACTTGGAGAAGAAAAGCTATAAAGAAGGAACTACGGAGCGAAAGTTGTCTGACTACTATAAATTGGCTATGGATAATGAGCGCCGCAACAAAGAAGGTATTGCTCCTGTGAAGCCTCTCCTTGACGAGATGGAAGCTGCCAAGAGCAAAGCCGACTTGCAGGCAATTCAGTTGAAATATGCTACTTTCGGCTATGGTGTTCCTTATGGTTCGTATTTTGGTGCCGATGAGAAGAATGTGACGATGAATATCTGCAACATCAATCAGGGTGGACTCACGCTTGGACAGAGAGACTATTATCTGAACAATGATGAGGCAACGGTGAAGATTCGTGAAGCGTATAAGAACCATATCGTACGTATGTTCCAGTTGTTCGGATTTACAAAGGAGCAGGCTGAAGCCAAACGCGATGCTATCTTCCGCTTCGAAACAGCATTGGCCCTGATCTCCAAGAGCCGCACCGAGCTTCGTGATCCGAAAGCCAATTACAACAAGATGACGTTGGCTGACTTCAAAAAGAACTATCCCAACATCCCGCTGGAGGAAATGGCGAATGCAGAAGGTGTGAAAAGCGAGTATATTCAGGAAATGATCGTTGGTCAGCCGAAGTTTATGGAGGGAGTTGACAAACTCTTGGCTGCAATGACTGCTGACGACCTTCGTGCCTACATGGAGTGGGATGTGATTTCTGGTGCAGCCAGCTATCTGACGGACGAGATTCGCGAAGCTAACTTCGATTTCTTCGGTAAAACGATGACAGGTCGCAAGGAAGACTATCCGCTCTGGAAGCGTGCTACCAATCAAGTTCAAGGCGCGATGGGCGAGGCATTGGGAAAAATGTATTGTGAGAAATACTTCCCTGCTACCTCCAAGAAGATTATGAGTCAGTTGGTTGCCAATTTGCAGAAGTCACTTGGCGAACGCATTGATGCGCAGAAATGGATGGGTGACTCAACAAAAGCCAATGCGCACCACAAACTTTCCACATTCTACGTGAAGATTGGATATCCTGATAAGTGGAAGGATTATTCTGCTTTGATCATCGACCCGTCGAAATCTTTCTATGAGAATGTACAGGCTACACGTGTTTGGCGTACGAAGAAGCACATAGAAGAGAAGGCCGGAAAACCTGTTGACCGCGATGAGTGGCACATGACTCCACAGACGGTGAACGCTTATTATAACCCGACAACCAACGAGATTTGCTTCCCTGCAGGTATCCTTCAGTACCCGTTCTTTGATCCGAAGGCCGATGAAGCGTTCAACTATGGTGCTATCGGTGTTGTGATTGGTCATGAGATGACTCACGGATTCGACGATCAGGGACGCCAGTATGATGCTGATGGAAATATGCACGACTGGTGGACAGCTGAGGATGCAAAAGGTTTCGATGAACGTGCCAATATGTATGCCGACTTCTTCTCAAAAATCAAGGTGTTGCCCGACCTGAATGCGAATGGTCGTCTGACTTTGGGTGAGAATCTGGCTGATCACGGTGGTCTGCAGGTTGCTTGGTATGCATATAAGAATGCAACGGCTCAGAAGCCTCTGAAAGTTAAAGACGGCTTCACTGGCGACCAGCGTTTCTTCCTTGCCTATGCAGGTGTATGGGGACAGAATATCACCGAGCAGGAAATTCGCCAGCGCGTGAAGAACGACCCGCACTCTTTGGGTGAGTGGCGTGTCAACGGTGCGCTGCCGCATATTGATATGTGGTACGATGCATTCGGTGTGAAAGAAGGCGATAAGATGTTTATTCCGAAGGCACAGCGCCTCGATTTGTGGTAAAAATATTCATTACGTATTACGAATTATAAAGTATGCCATTAAGACTTCCTGACAGATTACCTGCTATTGATCTGTTGAAAAATGAGAATATCTTTGTGATGGACGACACGCGTGCCCATTCACAGGATATTCGTCCGTTGAAAATTGTAGTTCTCAACCTGATGCCGATGAAGGTGACAACGGAAACGGACTTGATCCGTTTGTTGTCAAACACACCGTTGCAGATGGAAATCAGTTTCATGAAACTGAAAAGTCACACGCCGAAGAATACGCCGATAGAGCACATGATGATGTTTTATCGCGATTTCGAAGTGATGAAAAACGAGAAATACGACGGTATGATTATCACCGGAGCACCCGTAGAAACACTTGATTTCGAGGACGTGTCGTATTGGGATGAGATTACGATTATTTTCGACTGGGCACACACGCACGTCACGTCAACCTTGTATATCTGTTGGGCAGCACAGGCAGGACTCTTTCATCATTATGGTGTACCGAAATATCCGTTGGAGAAGAAGAAATTCGGTATTTTCAGACAAACGCCTCTCGACAAGTCGTTGCCTATCTTCCGTGGGTTCGATGACGAGTTCATGATGCCACATAGCCGCCATACGGAAATCAGGCGCAAGGATATTGACGACCGTGATATGCTGACACTCATCGCTGAGTCTGCGGATAGTGGTGTGGGTATCGTAATGGCGCGTAACGGTCGTGAGTTCTTTATTACGGGACACATGGAGTATGCACCGGACACGCTTGACAAGGAATACAAACGTGATATGGGTAAGCGCGATGATGTGGAAATGCCCGTCAATTATTATGAGCACGACGACCCCACGTTACATCCTGTAGTGTCGTGGCGTGCTCACGCCAATCTCTTCTTCTCGAACTGGATAAACTATTACGTATATCAAGAGACACCTTATAATATTGAGGAGATCGAGTAGCCCCCTCCAACCTCCCCCTTATGGGGAGGCTTCTGACGTCAGAAGGTTTCATAACATAAATATGAGGAAAATAGAATTACTGGCTCCTGCCAAGAACCTCGAATGTGGTATCGCAGCCATTGATCATGGTGCAGACGCGGTGTACATCGGAGCAAAACGCTTTGGTGCGCGGGCTGCTGCCGGTAATTCTGCGGAGGATATTGCGACTCTTTGTCGATATGCACATCAATATGATGTAAAGGTGTATGTAACGGTAAACACCATCATCTATGATCGTGAGCTACAGGATACACGTCAGTTGATGAAAGAGCTGGAAGCTGTTGGCGTCGATGCTTTCCTCATTCAAGATATGGGATTGCTCACCCAATCCTTTCTTCTGCCTCCCTTACAGGGAGGGGTGGGGAGGGTCTCTGTTCTTCACGCCTCCACTCAAACGGATAACCGCACCATCGAAAAGGTACGTTGGTTGCGGTCACAGGGGTTCAAACGTGTGGTGTTGGCCCGTGAACTTTCGTTGGAAGAGATACGTGCCATCCATGAGGCTGTTCCTGATGTAGAGTTGGAAGTGTTTGTTCACGGTGCCTTGTGCGTGAGCTATTCTGGTGTGTGCTATGCCTCACAGTATTGTTTCGGTCGAAGCGCCAACCGCGGGGAATGTGCACAGTTCTGTCGGATGAAATTCGACTTGAAGGATGCGAACGGCAATACGATTGAACATCAGCGTCATCTCCTTTCCCTGAAAGATATGTGTCGCATAGACCATCTTGAGGAACTGCTGGAAGCTGGCGCCGTCTCGCTGAAGATTGAAGGGCGCTTGAAGGATGTTGCCTATGTGAAGAATGTTGTTGCAGCCTATAGTCAGCAGCTGGATGCAATCATTGCAAAGCATCCGGATTGTTATCAGCGTGCTTCGCTGGGACGATGCACCTATTCGTTTACATCTGATTTGAAGAAGACCTTCAATCGAGGGTTTACGGACTATTTCCTGCATACCACCCATTCTTCATCGGGTCAATTGACTGGTCGCCGACTGGATATCTCTTCCTTCGACACCCCCAAGGCGATGGGAGAATATGTCGGTCGGGTGAAAGAAATCCGTGGACGGATGTTCACGGTAGCGGGCACAGCTTCTTTTGCCAATGGTGACGGACTTTGTTTCTTCAATAGCGACCGCGAACTGGAAGGATTCCGCGTGAATCGTGCGGACGGAAATCATCTCTATCCGTTACAGATGCCCCAGTCGTTGCGGCCAGGTATGGGTCTTTATCGAAACCAGGATGTAGCGTTCGAGAAGCTGATGACCGGAAAGACAGCAGAAAGGAAGATACCTGTTCGGATGTGTTATGAAGCAATAGATCAAGGTTTCCGTTTGACAACCAATGTTGTTGGATCTTCGCATACAGGTGAGGCAATGGTGCAGTTTGAACACCAGGCGGCTTCTCGTCCGCAGGCGCCAAATATCCGCCAGCAGTTGGGCAAATTGGGTGATACGCCTTTTGTGCTCGACAGCTTGGAAATCAAAGACAATGCGGATCGTTTCTTTATTCCCAACAGTTTGTTAACACAGCTCAGAAGAGAGGGGCTTCCCCAATGGAAGGCTTTAGAAACTCTAGAAGGTATAGATAATCCAGATACTCTAGACAATCTAGAATCTCCAATTTCTCCCAACCTTCCGAATCCCTCCGAGGAAGTGCGCTTTCCTTACCTTTATAATATTGCCAACAAGGATGCTCGCTCGTTCTATGAGAATCTGGGATTGAAGGATATAACCCCAGCGTTTGAATTATCATCAAACATGGCAAAGCCGCTGCTGATGCAATGTCGGCATTGCTTACGCTATTCATTGGGCTATTGTGTGAAGAATGGTGGGAAGAAACCTCTTTGGAAGGAACCGTTGTCGTTGGTGTTGGCTGATGGCAGACAGTTTGAGTTGCAGTTTGATTGTAAACATTGTCAAATGAATGTGTATGGCTAAAAAACTCTCCGTATTCTTCTTCCTACTGATGCTGCTGTTGACCAGTTGTTATCGGGAACGTACATCGTCACGTTTCCAGTTGGACGATACGCTGATGATTGCCGATACCTTGACGCAAGCAGAGCAAGACTCGCTCACTTTCTTGCATACCCATCACTATTCCGAGAACTTCAATTTCATTGTCCGCAGCGACTCTCTTCTGTTGTTGCGACAGTTGCCTGCCGACCCTTCACCGCTGCCGGTTTCTGATGAGGAGGTGCTCCCATTGAGTGAAGAAACAGAGGCTCTTCCGTCCGACAGTTTCGCTGTTTATAAGAATCAGGAGTTGGTGGTTGCAGATATTCATATCATCCCGGCCGACAGTGTGGATTCCGTATGGGTACAAGTAGCCACAGAGAACTTCGAGCTTGGTTGGGCGCATGAAAAGGTGTTGTTGGAAAATGTGGATCCGAATGACCCTATTTCACAGTTTATTTCCACATTCTCTGACGTGCATACGCTGATATTCCTTGTTATCATTATTCTGATGGGCGTAGGTTATCTGTTGCGGAAACTGCTGAAACGGAATGCGAAAATCGTTCACTTCAACGACATTGATTCTTTCTATCCGATGCTGTTGGCGTTGATTGTTGCTTCCTCGGCAACCTTCTATGCCAGTATTCAGATGTTTGCACCGGAAGCGTGGCGCGCGTTCTATTTCCATCCGTCGTTGAATCCATTCTCCCAACCACCCTTACTGGGCATCTTCCTGGCATCGGTGTGGGCGATGCTGATTGTCGGCATTGCTGCACTTGACGATACAGTGCGTCATCTGCGTTTCAACGATGCGTTTCTGTATTTGTGCGGATTGGCAGCTGTATGCGCTTTCAATTATATTCTGTTCAGTATCAGCACCTTGTATTATATAGGTTATATCTTGTTGGTCATCTATATGGTCTTTGCTGTTCGCCTGTATATCCGTCGAAATCCTCATAAATAAGGATTGTGTAGCCCATCAATTCTTTGTACCTTTGCACCCGTAAAAAGATTATTATGGGCATATACAAGAAAATAGGAATCATGTTGGCTGCTGCATGTCTGATGCAGCTGACAGTGAAAGCTGAGGAAAAGAACACAGGAAACATCGGTACATCTACAATCTTTGCCGATTCTTCGCGTGTGTTTGATATAGAAGAGGTGGTGATTGTCTCGCAGCCGAAAGAAAGTTTCCGTCTGAGAATGCAGCCGTTAAGTTCTACATCATTCTCACAACAGCAACTAACGAGTCTTGGTGTGCAAGACCTTCGTGAGCTGTCTGCTTATGTTCCCTCATTCACGATGCCCAATTATGGCAGTCGTCTGACGTCTTCCATTTATGTGCGTGGTATCGGTTCTCGCGTCAACAGTCCTGCTGTGGGAATCTATATCGATGGAATGCCGATTCAAAACAAGTCTGCATTCAACTTCCATTTGTACGATATCGACCGTGTGGATGTGCTGCGTGGTCCTCAGGGAACATTGTATGGTATGAATACAGAAGGCGGATTGATTCGTATGTACACGAAGAATCCTTTCGATGTGCAGGGAACAGATATCAATCTCTCTTTGGGTACCCGTTTCTGGAGAAAGGCTGAGGTCAGCCATTATCAGAAGGTAAGCAACCGCTTCGCTTTTTCGCTGGCTGGATTCTATGACGGTCAGAACGGTTTCCTGAAGAATTCCTATGATGGCAGTCGTGCCGACGATTTCAATGAGGCAGGCGGACGTGCCCGCTTCCTGTTCCGTCCAAACGACCGTTTGCAGATGGAGTGGGTGAGCGACTACCAGTATGTCAACCAGCATGGCTTCCCCTACGGTTTGCTGAACATCGATACCCAGACGGCTGAGGCTCCTCAGACGAATGTAGCAGGATTATACCGCAGAAATCTGTTGAATACGGGTTTCCATTTAAACTATATCGGGCGCTGCTTCGACTTCACGTCAACTACCACCTATCAGTATCTGAATGACTACATGCAGATGGATGTCGATTATACCGCGTTGGATAAAACGTGGTTGGAACAGCGACAGCTGAAGAACGGTTTGACGCAGGAGCTTGTGTTCAAGAGCAAAGACAACCGTTTCTGGCATTGGACCTCTGGTGTCTTTGGCTCGTATGAGTGGTTGAAGACAGTTGCACCCGTCCATTTTGGAAACGATATTATCAATCCGATTGTCAACAGTATCTATACGGCAATGTATAATGCGATGCTCCGTCGGTTTACCCCAGAGCAGATAGAACGGATGGGTGGCATCTCTATGTCGGGCATGATGGATGTGCCGGGCTTGTTTCATACACCTACATTCAATTTGGGCTTGTTTCATGAGTCCACATTCCAGCTCACCGACCGTCTGACGGCCACGCTCGGCTTGCGTTACGACTACAGTCATGTTCAGATTGACTATGAAACATCAGCCCTTATGGCAATTACCGCTCAGGTCTTCGGTCAGACACAAACCAATGCGCTGACCTCCTCGCTGGTGAATTCGGCTGGTGATCATTTCAATCAGTTGCTGCCCAAGTTTGGCATCAACTATGTCATCGACCAGCACAACAGCAACCTGTATGCAACCGTCAGCAAGGGCTATCGTGCAGGAGGCTATAATATTCAGATGTTCAGCGATATCTTGCAGACAGAACTCAATAAGTATCGCAATATGGTCAACAGTCAGAGCTACGACATTCCCCATACAGACGAAGAATACCAACGCATCAACAATACCATATCTTACAAACCTGAAACCAGCTGGAACTATGAGGTGGGTGCTCACCTGAACCTCTTCGGCAACGCGATGCATGCAGATTTTGCAGCATACTACACGCAGATTCGTAACCAACAGTTGTCTGTGATGGCAGGCAACTATGGTTATGGTCGTGCGATGGTCAATGCGGGCAAGAGCTACAGTTGTGGCATCGAGGCTGCTTTGCGGGGCAATTTGGTTGACAACCACTTGAACTATGCTTTGAGCTATGGTTTCACGCATGCAGCTTTCAAGGAATATGTTGACGAAGAGACGTTGGATGATGGCTCAATCGTTGTGATGGATTACAAAGGAAACTATGTGCCGTTTATTCCCCAGCACACGTTTGCAGCTTCTGCCGATTATCGTTTCGACCTTGCGATGCAGCATTTCCGCTCTGTAGTCTTGGGCGTGAATGTTACAGGACAAGGCCCGACCTATATATGCTTTGTTGGGTGCACATGCTGATATGAGTTTCGAGTTTTCCTCTTGTCGCTTCCTGCTTTCCCTTTGGGGCCGCAACCTGACAAATACGAAGTATAATGTCTTCGGCTTCCCCATTAATGGTCCTACCTCTGCGCATTTTGCACAACAAGGAAATGGTATTCAAGTGGGGTTTGATGTGAAGTTGCATTTCTGATGCAGACGTGATTATGCTTCCGGAATTTAAAAGATTGTAGCTTTCTTTTTGGTATTTCTTTCGTTTTTTGTAATTTTGCAGCGAGATGAAGAAGCTGCGATATATAGGCTTAACAGACCAGCAAGTGCTGGAAAGCCGAACGCAATACGGAACGAATGTACTTACACCAGTTGCAAAGCAACCTTGGTGGAAGAAGTTTGCCGTTAAGTTTTGCGATCCGCTTATCGTCATCCTTCTTATTGCAGGTTTCTTGTCGATAGGTATTTCCTGTTATGAATATTGGGGCTTAAACGGAAGTCCGGAAGTTTTCTTCGAACCTGTTGGTATTTTTATAGCCATTATCCTTGCTACAGGATTGGCTTTTTTGTTTGAATACCGTGCAGACAAGGAGTTTGCCTTGCTGAACCAAATCAACGATGAAGAGTCGGTGACCGTCATTCGTGACGGCCATATTCGTCAGATACCCCGCCGCGAAGTGGTTGTCGGCGATATCGTG
>CADBAP010000048.1 GCA_902792685.1 uncultured Prevotellaceae bacterium | reverse complement strand
CGGGGTTCCACCTCTTCCCATTCCGAACAGAGAAGTTAAGCCCGGTTGCGCCGATGGTACTGCAATGCAATGCGGGAGAGTAGGTAGCTGCCTTTTTTACACAATGGAAGGGTTCTGTATCTGAAAAGATGCGGAACCCTTTTTTGTGATTTTATTTTGTATTATTCGTTTTTTCTATTAACTTTGTCGCCAAATAATTTATAAATACTATTATTATGGCACAAAATTTCCAGAACAACGGTGCGATGCCTCCGCGCTATAACGGTGCATACGGACGCTCACCTTACTACCAGCCTCCGCGTAATAATGGCGGCGGAAATAAGACTTTGTTGACAATTATCATCGTATTGCTGACGGCCCTTTTGGTCGGTGGCGCTGTGTGGCTGTTTATGGACAGCAACAAGAAGAAAGCTGAACAGAAGGAGCAGATTGTGAAGCAAGAGAATGATGCAAAGGTAAAAAAACTTGAGGAAGAAAATGAGCGTTTGAAGGAGGAGAACGCAAAGAAGCCGAAAGAGGTAGTTGTTGAGCGCAAGGTGCAGGTTGCTGCTCCTGCTGCTTCTGTTTCAAGTGGCACCCCGAAGGTTGTTGTAAACGGTGTTGGTGTCCGTCTGCGTTTCGGTCCGGGTCTGAACTATGGTTATCTGACTTGGGCAAACGGTCAGAACCGTGCTCCGAGCAAGGGTACACGGCTTGATTATATCGATGAGACGGATGAGTGGTATCATGTCCGCTATCAGGGACAGGCTTATTATATTTCCAAGCAATTCAGTTATTTGTCCTATAATTAATCACATATAAATAATGTATAGCGTTTTGAAGACTTTAGCATATATTACAACCGCCTTGGCGCTGGTGGCGTGCGGCGGTTCAGCCTCAGGTCATACAGGTGACAGTGGAGAAACGGCTGTTGATGTCGAGGGACAGGTGGTGGAAATGGATTCCCCCAAGGCAGCAGAAAACATGCTTCCTTATTCTGACGAGAGCATCCGTGAGCGTGTGGTGATGGATCATGGCAAGCGTGCTGTGCGCAGTGATGCCGACGATTGCATTAGCGAGCCAAAGTTGGTGAAGAACAAGAAGAATCTGTTTATCCTGATGTCGAAGAAGGATTTTTATCTGTATGTGTATGAGGCACAGGGGAAAGATACGGTGCTGATTGCCCGTTACGACTGCTGTTTCTCATTGAAGAAAGGACAGAAGGAGCGTAAGGGTGACATGAAAACTCCGCACTGCACGATGAAGAATCCGTTTTCGATTTCCCAGATGGCTGACGCTTCCACGTGGCATCATGACTTCGGTGACGGTCGCGGCAACATCAAGGCTTACGGTGACTGGTTCCTGAGACTGGTGACACCTGGTCACAGCGGTATCGGTATTCATGGAAGTACCAACAACCGTGAGAGTGTGCCCGGTCGTGCCAGCGAGGGTTGCATTCGTTTGAAGGATGAGGATATCGTGGATTTGCACAAGAACTATGCTTTTGTGGGTATGAAGGTGATTATCAAGTCGGAAGATACCGACGACTATCCTTTCGAGATTCGTGCGATGAAGAAGCAGGATATCAAACGTAAGCGCCACTTCGATCCGAAGAAGACTTTGACGAACGAGCAGATACAGAAAGCTACCACAGAGACGTTCAGTCCGAAGGCTGGCGGTGGCGAGCGTGCCGAGATAGAACAGGAAATCAGGGAGACGACCGAAACCATCCCTGTGGATGACGGTTCTGATCAGGCGGCTGCTGACAAAAAAGATGTTCCTTCCGGTTTAAGTAATAATATGACGGCAGAGGAGTATGCCAAGTATCAGAAACAACAATCGAAAGGAAAAAAATAGCTGACAGATGGCATTGAATTATATTTGGATAGCGCTGTTCGTTATCGGTTTTCTTGTGGGAGTCATCAAGTTGTTTCTTGGTGATTTCGATGCGTTGCCGGCTATGATGGATTCGACATTCGAGATGTCGAAGAACGGTTTTGAGATGTGTCTCGGTTTGACCGGTACCCTTACATTGTGGATGGGCATCATGAAGGTGGGTGAAGACAGCGGACTGATCTCGAAGCTTGCCAATTTCCTGAGTCCTGTATTGACAAAACTATTCCCGGAGATTCCGAAAGGACATCCGGCATTGGGTAGTCTCTTTATGAACATCTCTGCCAACCTGCTGGGTTTGGATAATGCGGCGACGCCGATGGGTTTGAAGGCGATGCAGGAACTGCAGAGCATCAACAAGCAGAAAGACACCGCCAGTAATGCGATGATTATGTTTATGACAATCAACACGTCAGGACTGACCATCATCCCTATTTCCATCATGGCCTATCGCGCCAAGGCCGGTGCAGCAGATCCTACGGATGTGTTCATACCCTTGCTGCTGACGACCCTTTTCTCGACGCTCGTCGGTGTGCTGATCTGTTCCATCTACCAGCGCATCAACCTGTTTAACAGGTATATCCTGTTGCTGTTTGCTGTTGTGGCAGCGTTGGTGGCAGGTTTGTTTTCTTGCATCATGGGAATGGACAACGAGCAGATGCAGAATTTCTGCCGCGTGCTGACCAGTGTCATCCTTTTGGGCGTCATCATCCTTTTCATCTATTCCGGATGGCGAAAGAAACTGAATGTGTATAATTCCTTTATTGAAGGAGCAAAAGGCGGTTTCCAGGTAGCCATCAGTATTATACCATACGTTGTTGCTATTTTGGTTGCCATCGGTGTGTTCAGAGCTTCCGGTGGATTGGTGATGCTTCAGGGATGGATAGAGAGCGGTGTGCAGGCGATGGGCTTGAACAGTGACTTTGTCGGTGCGCTGCCTGTTGCCTTGATGAAACCCCTCAGTGGTCCTGGTGCCCGCGGTATGATGCTCGACTGTTTTGCCAACTTCGGTCCCGATTCGTTCGTAGGCCATTTGGCAAGCGTCCTTCAGGGCTGTACCGATACCACCTTCTACATTCTTGCCGTATATTTCGGTAGTGTAGGCATCAAGAAATACAGATACTCCGTTACCTGTGGTCTGGCAGCAGATTTCTCCGGAATGATTGCCGCCGTGTTTATCAGTTATTTCTTCTTCGGATAGTAACCCTATTCAGGCAGTATGCATTGGACAGATAGAATCAGACAAGTGAAAATAGGATTGGTCATCGTGGCGGTTGTGATTGCGGTGGCCTCACTTGTTGTGTCCAATATTCTGACACATGATTTGTCTGTCGAAGAACAACACAAGATGGAGGTATGGGCAGAAGCCATGCGTTCCTTGAATACTGCTGATGATGCAACAGACTTGAATCTGGTGTTGAAAGTAATTGACGAAAACCACACCATTCCTGTTGTTGTGATGGATAAAGAGGGTGAGGCGCAATTCTTCCGTAATGTAGAGATGGATGCGCAAAAAACGTATGAGGACAGTCTGAAAGAAGCGGCGGCTATTGGTCGTCGTATGAAACAGGCGGGTCAGCACATCCGATTGCAGTTGGAGGAACTGGGGCCTGGGGAATACATCGATGTGTGTTATGATGAGTCATTGATGCTGAAACGTCTGCAGACCTATCCTTTTGTGCAGTTGGGCGTTGTGATGATTTTCGTTGTGGTCGCCATCTTTGCTTTGCTGACTTCAAAGAAAGCAGAGCAGAATAAGGTTTGGGTGGGACTGTCGAAAGAGACAGCTCATCAGTTGGGTACGCCGATTTCCAGTCTGATGGCGTGGACGGAGATACTGAAAGAAAACTACCCCGATGATGATTTGATACCGGAAATGGATAAGGATGTGAAACGTCTGCAACTCATTGCCGACCGTTTCTCGAAGATCGGTTCATTGCCGGAACCTGTTCCGTCCAGCCTGAATGAGGTGATGGATCATGTGATAGACTACATGGATCGCCGTACGTCGAAGAAAGTGCAGATGATCAAGGATTTCCCCGACCACGATATCATCGTGAAAATCAATGCCTCGCTGTTTGAGTGGGTCATCGAGAATTTGTCGAAGAATGCCGTTGACGCGATGGGTGATGATGCCGGTCAGATTACGTTGCATGTGGAAGAGACGACAACACATGCCATTATCGAGGTGAGTGATACAGGAAAAGGAATCAAGAAAAAAGATATATCGAATGTCTTCCGTCCAGGATTTACTACTAAGAAGCGTGGTTGGGGTCTGGGCCTTTCCCTTGCCAAACGTATCATTGAGGAATACCATCATGGACGTATCTTCGTGAAGAGTTCGGAGTTAGGCATCGGTACCACTTTCCGTATTGAATTAAGAAAGTAGTGGGTGAAATTTTGTACCTTGCAGATAAGGTGTTTTCCTCACTTATTTAGATAAATTTCTCACGTTCGAACAAAAAAAGTGTTTTTTTCTTCCTCACTTAATCGAAATTTTGTACCTTTGCAGCCCGATATGTGCAGTTTAGAATCCTTGAAAATAGACTTGAAGGCTTTGAAAGAAGGACAGAATGTCCTACAGTTCAGCCTTTCAGACGATTACTTTGAGGCGATAGCTGCGTCGGAAGTAAGTCGGGGAGATGTTCACGTGGCGTTGGAAATCCAGCGCTCAGTGAGTATTTTCACCGTGAATATGCATGTTGAAGGTGTTGTGGTGGTATCATGCGACCTATGCCTTGACGACATGGAACAGCCGATTGCATCGGACAGTCGTTTCACGGTACGCTTCGGCGATGAGGAATCAGAAGATGACGATGTCCTGATTGTATCGGAAGACGAAGGTGTTCTCGACACATCTTGGATGATATATGAGCAAATTGTTCTTGCCATACCCATTAAGCACGTTCATGCACCTGGAAAATGCAACGATGTGATGACCCGCAAACTCGAAGAGTTGTCAGCTGCCCGAAGCAGTGATGGAGGTGAGAATCAGATAGATGAGCGCTGGAGCGCTCTGAAGCAGTTGAAATTCTCTGAATGACAATTGCGAAACAAGAGAGTAAGAACAAGAAAATAGTAAATTAGTAAATTGTAATTCAAAATGGCACATCCTAAAAGAAGACAGTCGAAGACTCGTACCCGTAAAAGAAGAACCCATGATGGCGCAGTAGCACCAACATTGGCAGTATGTCCTAACTGCGGTGCTTACTATGTATACCACACGGTATGCCCGACATGCGGTTATTATAGAGGTAAGGTTGCTATCGTTAAGGAAGTAGCAGAATAATGGAGAAAATCAATGCGATAATCACCGGTGTTGGCGGTTATGTGCCTGAGTATATCCTCAACAACAAGGAACTCTCTCGTATGGTTGATACCAGCGACGAGTGGATTATGACTCGTGTAGGCATCAAAGAGCGTCATATCCTTACGGAAGAAGGTCTCGGCACCAGCTATATGGCTCGTAAAGCAGCCAAACAGCTGTTGCAGAAGACGGGCGCTGATCCCGACAGCATCGATGCATTGATTGTTTGTACGACGACTCCTGATTACAAATTCCCTTCTACAGCCAGTATCGTTGTTGGCAAGCTTGGTCTGAAGAATGCTTTCGCATTCGATTTCGAGGCTGCCTGTTGCGGATTCCTGTATTCGCTGGATATCGCAGCATCGATGATACAAAGCGGTCGCTATAAGAAAATCATCGTTATCGGTGCCGATAAGATGTCTTCTTTGGTTGACTACACAGATCGTCAGACCTGTGTGCTGTTTGGTGACGGTGCTGGTGCCGTATTGGTAGAGGCAACGACGGAGGAGAATATCGGAGTACAAAACTCATTCCTGCGCACAGACGGTAAAGGCTTGCCGTATCTTCATCTGAAGGCTGGAGGTTCCGTATGTCCTCCATCACATTTCACGGTTGACCACCGTTTGCATTACCTTTATCAGGAAGGACGCACGGTATTCCGTTTTGCGGTGACAGCTATGAGCAATGACGTGCTGGAGATCCTGAAGATGAACAATCTGACAACAGACGATATTCAATGGGTTGTTCCCCATGAGGCAAATATCCGTATTATCGAGGCTGTAGCCAAGCGTGCGGAGTTGCCGTTGGAAAAGGTTGTTATCAACATTGACCGATACGGAAATACCAGTGCTGCTACTATTCCGCTTGCCTTGTGGGATCACGAGCCGAATTTGAGAAAAGGTGACAATCTGATTTTCACTGCTTTCGGAGCCGGATTCGTTCATGGTGCATCCTATTACAAGTGGGCGTATGATGGCGATAAATGATTGACCATTGACTATTGAACATTGACAATTCATGCACAAAGCAGGATTCGTAAACATAGTTGGTAATCCCAATGTAGGAAAAAGTACGCTCATGAACCAGTTGGTTGGTGAGCGTATTTCGATTGCGACGTTTAAGGCCCAGACGACGCGCCATCGCATCATGGGTATCGTTAATACGCCAGAGATGCAGATTGTGTTCAGTGACACCCCAGGCGTACTGAAGCCCAATTACAAGATGCAGGAAATGATGCTGGCGTTCTCGGAGAGTGCGTTGGCCGATGCCGATGTGCTGCTTTATGTGACTGATGTGGTTGAGAACCCGGAGAAGAACATGGAGTTCTTGGAGAAAGTTCAGAAGATGACAATACCTGTCATTCTGCTAATCAATAAGATTGATGAACTGAAGACACACCCCATCCCCGTAATGGAGGGGAGTAGTCAGAATACCCGGAGTAGTCAGAATATACTCAGCGATATCGTTGAAAAATGGCACTCGTTGTTGCCCAATGCCGAGATACTGCCTATATCGGCAAAGAATAAGTTTGGTGTTGACCTATTGCTGAAACGCATACAGGAATTGTTACCGGAAAGTCCTGCTTATTTCGACAAAGATCAGTTGACAGATAAGCCAGCACGCTTCTTCGTCAGTGAGATAATCCGCGAAAAGATACTCCTTTATTATGACAAGGAGATACCTTACAGTGTGGAGGTGAGCGTGGAGAGTTTCAAGGAGACCGAGAAAAATATTCATATCCGTGCCGTCATCTATGTGGAACGCGATTCTCAGAAGGGTATTATCATTGGCCATCAGGGTATCGCACTGAAAAAGGTGGGCAGTGAGAGTCGTAAAGCGTTGGAGAAATTCTTTGATAAGCGCATCTTCCTGGAGACATACGTGAAAGTGGATAAAGACTGGCGGTCATCTGAAAGAGAACTGCAGCACTTTGGATATAATCCGGATTAAGGAACTGGTCTGGACAGATTAGAGAAACGAGAAAGGAAAAGATATGGGAAATTTAGTAGCGATAGTAGGACGCCCGAATGTTGGCAAGTCCACCTTATTCAACCGTCTCACCCAATCGCGTAAGGCGATTGTCAGTGATACTGCAGGTACGACACGTGACCGTCAGTATGGCAAGTGCTCTTGGAACGGCAGAGAATTTTCTGTCGTTGACACCGGTGGCTGGGTTGTCAAGTCAGATGATATCTTTGAAGATGCCATTCGTCGTCAGGTAATCGTTGCTACAGAAGAAGCCGACTTGGTTTTGTTTGTAGTGGATGTTGAAACCGGCCTGACCGACTGGGACGAAGATGTAGCATTGATTCTGCGTCGCACGAAACTACCCGTTATCTTGGTGGCGAATAAAGTCGATAACAGTGGTGAGTATTATACTGCCGCAGAGTTCTATAAATTAGGTCTTGGTGAGCCCCAGTGTATTTCTGCGGCAACGGGCGGTGGAACAGGAGATCTGCTCGACTTGCTTCTGACCAAGCTGAATACTGACGATTCCGAGGAAGTAGAGGAGAATATTCCACGTTTTGCGGTGGTTGGTCGTCCGAATGCTGGTAAGTCAAGTCTGATTAATGCTTTCATCGGTGAAGACCGGAATATTGTGACGGAGATAGCCGGCACCACACGCGACAGTATCTATACCCGTTACGACAAGTTCGGTTTCGACTTCTATTTGGTTGATACGGCTGGAATCCGTCGTAAGAACAAGGTGACGGAAGACTTGGAGTTTTATAGTGTGATGCGTTCCATTCGTTCTATTGAGAACTCCGATGTATGTATCCTGATGATTGATGCCACCCGTGGTATTGAGACACAGGATATGAATATATTCCAGCTTATCCAGAAGAACAACAAGTCGCTGGTTGTGGTAGTCAATAAATGGGATTTGGTGGAAGACAAGTCACAGCAGGCTATCGATACCTTCCTGAATGCTATTCGCAACCGCATGGCACCGTTTGTTGATTTCCCAATTATCTTTGCGTCGGCATTGACCAAACAGCGCATTTTCAAGGTATTGGAAACAGCAAAAGAGGTTTATTTGAATCGTAAGATGAGAATAGGAACCTCAAAACTGAACGAGGTGTTGCTGCCTCTCATCGAAGCCTTCCCGCCGCCCTCGATTAAAGGAAAATACATTAAGATCAAATATGTTGCACAACTTCCAGATACGCAGATTCCATCGTTTGTGTTCTATGCAAATCTGCCACAGTATGTGAAGGAGCCATACAAGCGTTTCTTGGAGAATAAAATCCGCGAAAACTGGTCGCTGCACGGCTGTCCAATCAACGTGTTTGTAAGACAGAAGTAAGATCCACCCCGAACCCTCCCGAAGGGAGGAGTAATGGAGAGAAGGAGTAAAGGAGAAAAGAGAGAAGATGTTGAAGTGGTGTTGTAAGATACTCGTTGTGATGGCTTTGGTTGCCTGTTCGAAACCCGATCCGTCGGAGGTGGTCGGTCAGACAGCCAAACTCTATTATGACTATCTGTTACAGGGAAGGTATCGTGAGTTTGTTGATGGTATGAACTTTCCGGATTCTATTCCTGAGCAGTATCGCTCCCAGTTGGTGGACAATGCTAAAATGTATATGAGTCTTCAGAAAAAAGAGCATCGGGGCATCCAGCAAGTCGATTGTATACAAGTAAAGTTGGATTCTGTGAAGCACGAGGCAAATGTTTTCCTGTCGTTCACGTATGGTGACGGAAATGTAGAGCAGATATTGGTACCGATGGTAGAGCGTAATGGCATCTGGTATATGAGGTAATCCAAATTATTGAAGTTAAAGAAATAAAGGTTAAAGGAGCTAATCCGATAGTTAAAGTCAATGATATATGGACAATGAAGTATTGAAAGCTATCCGTGAACGACGTTCTATCCGTCGTTTTCAAGAAATACAGATAACCGATGAGGAACTGAAGGCTGTCCTGGAGGCTGGTACATGGGCGCCAACGGGACACGGAACACAAGACCCGTGGATTGTAGCCGTACAGAATCCAACACAAAAGCAACAACTAATCGCGATGAATGCAGAGATTATGGGTGTGACAAGTGATCCATACTATGGTGCTCCAACTATCGTACTTGTCTTTGCATCTGCTGACAATTATAATCGCGAGCGTGATGGAAGTCTGGTACTAGGAACGATGATGCTGGCTGCTCATAGCTTGGGGTTAGCATCATGCTGGATCAACCGCGTTGACGAGATGGCAAAACGTCCGGAAATGCGGACAATGATGAAAGCCTGGGGACTGCCAGAAGGTGTTGTCGGCATCGGCTCCTTGGCATTGGGTTATGCATCCAGTCAGCCCAAAACGATCAAGGAGCGCAAGGCGGATTATTATAGAATTATCAAATAAACAAAGAAATCACATTATAAAGATATGGAAAGAGTTGTAAGCGGCATTCGTCCGACAGGTAATCTTCATTTGGGTAATTATTTTGGAGCGGTGAAAAGTTTTGTGGAAATGCAAAACAATTATGACTGTTTGTTCTTCATTGCAGACTGGCATTCGCTGACTACCCATCCGAAACCAGAAAATATCCAGGAGAGTGCCCGTACCATTTTAGCAGAATACCTTGCATGTGGTCTTGACCCGGAGAAAGCAAAGATATATGTACAGAGTGATGTGAAAGAAACATTGGAGTTGTATTTGTTCCTGAATATGAATATGTACCTGGGTGAATTAGAGCGTGTCACTACCTTTAAGGAGAAAGCCCGTAAGCAGCCCGACAATGTAAACGCAGGTCTGTTGACCTATCCAACGCTGATGGCAGCAGATATTCTTCAGCATCGTGCAGTGAAAGTACCTGTAGGAAAAGACCAGGAACAAAACATGGAGATGGCGCGTAAGTGTGCCCGTCGTTTCAATCATATCTATGGTGTGGAATTTTTCCCAGAACCTCAGAACTTTTATTTCAATGCAACAGCGTTGAAGGTGCCTGGTTTGGATGGAAGCGGAAAGATGGGAAAAAGTGAAGGCAACTGCATTTATCTGCGTGACGATGACAAGACCATCACCAAGAAAGTGATGAAGGCCGTAACAGATAATGGTCCGCAGGTGCCCAATAGCGAGAAGCCGGAAGTCATCGAAAACCTCTTTACATTCCTAAAAATTTCTTCTACGCAGGAAACATACGACTATTTCAATGAGAAGTGGAATGACTGCACGTTGCGTTACGGAGATCTAAAGAAACAGATTGCTGCAGACCTGTGTGCTACCATTGCCCCCATTCGTGAACGTATCGAGGAATATAGTGCCAATACTGAGTTCCTGAATCGTGTGGCTATGGAAGGCGCAGAGGTAGCACGTGCCAGTGCACAGGCAACCTTGAAGGAAGTCCGCAAAATTATTGGATTCAAATAAGACCATATTTCCGTCTGATTCAAGGTCAATCGTTCGATGGCGAACGTCCCTTGAAGGAGGAATGAAGAAAATCATTTCGATATGTTTATTGGCTGTATGGCAGTTGTGCGCTAATTGTCAGCCTGTGTGTAACGTCACGAAATATGACGAAGATGCGGGTATGGCGCAGTGGCGTGTAACACAGATGGTGCAAGACAAAAACGGGTTGATATGGTTTGCAACCTGGAACGGAATAGATCGTTTTGACGGTTATGAGTTCGTAAACTTTAAACCTCGTGCCGGTGACGGGTCAGATATGTTGTCAGACCGTATTCGTGATCTCCGAATGGATCAGAATGGTCATATCTATTGTAAAACGGAAAAGGACTGGTTCCTGTTTGACACGAAGACATCTCGTTTCATAAAAGCTGATGGTAGGATAACTTCCAAGTTTAACACATCGTCAGAGGGACGGGCAACGACAGGAGCAATCGACTTGGATGTTTTTTATATAGACTGTAACGGTACACAATGGATTATCCGGAAAGACGGCACTTTGCTGTACGTGGCTGGAGGCACTATGCAACAATATCCATTAGAGACACCCATTCCGCCTGTACGTTTCTATATGCCTGATAAGCAGGGAAACCTGTGGTTGACTTCACAGCAGGGTGTTATCAAGTTGAGCTTTTCCCGTTTGCCCATTACTGCCTTTCCACAGGAGAAGCCGGCAGCAATAGGCAGTTTGTTTCTCGATAAAGCACAGCGTTATTGGATTACGACGAAAGGTAATGATGCAACGGTCCGGCTTTATGACAAGGATAATCGCTTACTGGGTTATTTGACGCCACAGGGACGGCTAATGCCATCCTATGCTTCTTTTACGGCTCCCATCTATTGTATAATGCAAGCTTCAGACGGTACATTCTGGCTGGGTAGTAAGCCCGGCGGACTGTATCGATTGTGTGAAGATAGGCAGACAGGTAGTTTTCACGTACAGCAGATAGAAGGTCTTGCTAATCAGGATGTCTATAGCATCAAAGAGGATGCACAAGGACGAATCTGGGTGGCGACAATGGGAGGCGGCATCTTTTGTATTTGCGACAAAGAATCGAACACTCCATCAAAAATTATCGGTTTCATCGGTCGGAAAGGCTATCCAAAGATGGAGGAAAATATGGTCCGCTATCTGCATATCACAACTGGGAATGTGCTAATGGCTGCTACAACAGAAGGATTATTGGTGGCACAGATTCCATCAGGAAAGGATGTCACACAGATGAAATTCATCCTTCACAAGAAGGAACCAACCCGTGCGTCGAGTCTCGGTTGCAATGCAACAATGGATATTCTGGAAGACCATAAGCATCGTTTCTTTATCGGTACGGAGAGTGGCGGTGTTTGTAGAATTCTGACTCAGGATATTTTGGCTGATCAACTTGAGTTTGCCCATTATAATAAGCAGAACGGCTTAAATTCTGATATTGCGTTAGCTTTGAAGGAGATGGACGGTCAGTTGCTCATAGTTGGCAGTAACCAAATCATGACTTTGGATGTAGATCGGGATGCATTCGGTTTTTTCGACATGAATTTCTTTGGTCGTTCCTGCCGGTTCAGTGAGGTGAGACCTTTGGAACTGCCTGACGGCCGTTGGTTGTTTGGTTTGCAAGATGGTGCCTTCACGGTGGCTGCAGGAATGATGCATAAGAGCAAGTATGTTCCTCCTATCGTGATAACAGGTATCGACAAGCAAGGCAAAGGGATAGAATATGCCGTTACCCATTTGAGGACTATCAGATTGTTGCCCCATGAGCGTTCGCTGACTATTTCGTTCTCGGCACTCGACTATGCTGACCCTACCTCTATTGCCTATGCCTTTAAGATGGAAACTGATGAGGAGTGGAATTATATCGGTCATAACCATTCGGCATCATTTGCCGATTTGAAACCTGGAACATATCATTTGCAAATCCGTTCTACCAATTCTGATGGTGTATGGGTAGATAATGTCACGACGGTAGAGATAGTTGTGGAACCTACTTTCTTAGAGTCAACAGTCGGAAGAATACTGATAACTCTTTTGCTTCTTGGATTCATTGCAGGAATCATCTATACCTATTTATATATAAGGCGCATCAAACGACAGCAGCATGAAACGTTGGAGGCTTATCTGGCTTTAATTAATGAATCAGAGAGAAGCACACCAATCGAATCAACAACTATCGATTTTCCACAGCAGTCACATGAAGAGGCAGTTACTACGACGGCAGAAGAAAAGCATACACTGCACCTTTCTCCTGACGATGAGGCTTTCATGACACGAGTGATGGAATATGTTGAAGCGAATATCAGCAACGAGGATGCCAATATCATCGAGATGGCAGACGCTGCTGCTACCAGCAAGTCGGGTTTGAATCGCAAAATGAAATCGTTGATGGGATTGACCCCTGCTGACTTCCTGCGCGAGGCACGCATCAAACGAGCCTGTATGCTGTTGACAACAACCGATATCCCAGTTTCAGATATCGCCTATAAGTGTGGGTTTGCTGATCCGAAATATTTTGGAAAATGCTTTAAAACGTCAATAGGACAGAGTCCTTCTGACTATCGGCAGCAATAAAAATCGCCCATTTCATCGCTTTATAAGGGGTAAAAAAGCACTTTGATACTTTTTTACCCCCTCTTTGGCATTTTTTTACCCCTATATTTGTTTTTGTGGTTGTACTTTTGCACCCAGTAAAAATTCATATTTTATTAACTAAAAACAAATCAAAGACATGAGTAAATTAAAGATTTGGTTGCTTCTCGTGACATTAATCTTCGGAATGGCTTTAGGTGTACAAGGAAAAAAGGTACACACGTTGGGCGATTCGACGATGGCTCCGTATGACGAGAATACGACTAACACCCGCGGTTGGGGAATGTATTTCGGTAACTTCTTGACTAATGGGTGGACAAGTGTGAACTATGCAAAAGGTGGCCGTGACTCACGCGCTGGTTACAATGAACTGTGGCAGAATGCCAAGAACAATGTGGAGGCAGGTGACTTCGTTTTGATTCAGTTTGCCCATAACGACACGCAGTACAGTGGTATGGACAACTTGCAGTTACAAGAGTATTATAATAGTATTGGTGATGCTACCAGTGCAGCTGCAGTCAAGAAAGATGGTCGCGGTACCATTCCTGCTTCTACTTATAAGGAGTGCTTGAAGCAGATTTGCGATGCTGTCAAGGAAAAGGGAGCAACGCCAATTCTTGTATCTGCTGTCTGCCGTTGTTATTTTACAAATGGTGTAGCTCCTATCACCCGTCCTGGTCGCCACGACATTGGCGGTAAGTTCTCGGTACTAACTTCTGAAGGAATCAAAGCAAATCAGAGCGTAGCAGAGAGTGATCATACATGGGATTATAGCTATCAGATGGAGCAGTTGGCAAATGAATTAGGTGTAACCTTCATTGATATGACCTCTGCGACAAAGGATCTCTATGAGAGTTATGGAACTTATGACAAGTGTTATGCAGCACTCTTTGACAAGGGTGGCGAGAAAGATAATACTCACTATAATCTTACAGGCGCTTTGACTGCAGCCCGTCTGTGCGCACAACTTATGAAGGAGAAGGGAATTCTTACCGATGCGATTGAGATTCCTTCAGACCTGTCTTGTAACCCATCGGTTGCAGATATGGGTGAAGTATATGTTGGCCAATCGGCAACAAAAGAACTGACACTTAGCGGTCTGGGATTGGATCCTGCTACAGGAACGGTTACAATCACAGCAACAGATGGTATACTTCTCTCTACCGACAAACAGAACTGGCAGACTAGTCTTGAAGCGAGTTATGAGAATGGAACACTTATCAAGACTTTCTATGCCAAGGTTGCCATCTCGGCTGCTGGAACATTCAATGGAACAATTACAGCAGCTACAAGTGGCAAGAGCATTCAAATACCAGTAACAGTCAATGGAATTGAACTTGGTGGTGGCGATCCTTTCACAGCAACTTGGTCTTTGAACAATACCGATAAGACGAAAGCTGCCGTAGAGGGTAACGCTACTGCTGCCGATGTCAAATATGAAGGACTTGAGACTTATGGATATGTTAATGGCTATGGTGCACTCATTGCTCCCAGCTATTGACGATCAGAATCAGTATGTGCAGTTTACTGTTACGGCTCCTGAGGGAAGAAAACTCGATATTAGCAAAATTGGTATGAAGATTAAAGCCCGGGGGGGTGGTTCTCTGCAGTGTCATGTTTACTATTCTACTGATGGTTTCGTTACTCGAAAGACTATTTTCTCAACATCAGCTGCGTTAACCGGCACATGGAATGAGATTAATGCCGATGCTGTTGCTCAGGTAGAAGAAGGTGAACAACTGCTGATTCGCGTGTATCCTTGGTCTGGAAATGTTGACAACGGACCAATCGAAAGATGCTGCAGGTGTGAATATACCTGGTACAATCACCTATGCACTTGATAAGGGTGGACTGAATCAGGGCGACGACGCTGTGCTGAATCCCAATGAACTCAATGCCGGTTTTGCTGGTAAGAAATGGTCTGCAGGAAGTGCGCTGACAGTAGATGGCATCAATACCTATCAGGGAGCTAGTGGTGAGGCAAATATCAAGCAGACAAAGGTTGCGAACAACTCAGGTGCTTCGCTTTCAGGAACAGCAGGAGCCGACAATACTCTGACCTTGACGCTCACTCCTGAGGATGGTTTCTCGTTTGTTCCTTCAAAAGTTAGCTTTGAAGCTGCCCGTTATGGCACAGATGGTGGTAATATCAGCGCTTCTGTAGAAGCAGGAACAACAACTCAAGTATTGGTAGATAATAAAGGTGTAAACCGTAGTGGGAAGAGCCTGACTGTCGCTAAGTTCTCTGAAGCAGTTAATGGTGTTACTGCAACAGCTGACAATCCTCTGAAGGTGAACTTCTCGTTCTTAAGTCTGGGCAACGGCAAGTCTATGGGTATCTCTAACGTGGTGATTGAGGGTACGCTTGTGGGCGCTGCTGCACAGGTAACAAAGTACGGTCTTACCACGCAGGTTTCGCCTGTTGAGGGCGGTTCTATTTCTCGTGACCCAGATATGGAGCGCTATAAAGAAGGTACAAATGTAACGCTGAAGGCTACCAAGAACTTCGGCTATAAGTTTAAGGAATGGCAGGATGAGAACGGTTCAGTTGTTTCTACCGACGCAGAGACAACAGTTACGATGGATGCCGAGAAGACCATGAAAGCTATCTTCGAGCAGATTCCTGTTTATACTATCACGACAAAGGTAACAAACGAGGATGAGCGCAATCTTGGTAGCATTACGCTGACGCCTAATGATCATAACAATCAGTATGAGCAAGGTGCAATTATCACTGCTACAGCTAATGAAAACAAGATTATTAAATTCCTTTCTTGGACAGATGAAAATGAAAATGCTACTGCAGGCACTGAACGTCAGCTGACTGTTAATGGCGATATGACTCTCGTTGCTAATTATGAGGTTCAAGATTTTATCGCTGTGTTCGATGCCAGCAAGACACAAAGCTATGCCTACGACAACACAGCAGGCTACCCCTTCTCTGCCGACGAAACTTGGGACAACCAACGTAATGCTAAGTCATCGGTTGTAAAGGTTAGCGACGGTTCTTTGTGCTATACTCAGAGTACGGGTACTCCTGTGGTTCGTAATCGTCAGGGTGTCGTAATCAGTGACATCAATGGTCTCTATCAGAATGGTTACCACACTGCAGATATCGCTTGGCAGTACCAGTTCTCTACAAAGGGCTTTACATCTGCGAAGTTCGTGGCAGATATGTGTGCCAAGAATGCAGCTACGAGGCAATACAAGGCACTTATCAGTATTGATGGTGGCGAATTCACAGAACTGAAGTCTGCATGGGATGTAACAGCGAATGTTGCCAATCCTTTGTCTATTGATCTGCCTGCAGAAGCTGTCGGTAAGGAACTTGTTATTATCCGCATCACAGGTACGGGTGAAGAAACCTATAATACAACATATCCTTTCAATAAGACGTTCGATGATATGCGTTATAGCGACCACTCTGAGTCAGGAGTAGGAAATGTATTCGTTCTTGGTGAGGCTGAAGTTGTTGCTGACGAGGTCGCTCCTAAGGTAACAGCAACGATTCCAGCCGACAATGCTACGGGTGTAAGTGCCAATGGTCGTATTACCATTTCTTTTGATGAACGTATTCAGGCTGTCGAGGGTGCTGCCAGTGCAACGCTCAATGGAACCGCTATTGAGCCAACATGGAACAGTCGTTCGGTAAGTTTCGATTATAAAGGATTGGATTATAATACTGCCTACACGTTCACGATGCCAGCAAACTTTGTTCAGGACCGTTCCGGCAACAAGTATGCTGAGGCTGTTGTCATCAATTTCACAACGATGAACCGTCCAAGTGTAACAAAGGCATTGTATGATTTCATCGTGCCCGATGATGGCACTATTGATGAGGCTTTGGCTGCGGCAAACAGCCGTGCTGACAAAGCTACCCGCTTCCGCGTATTCGTAAAGAATAGTGATGCGCCATACGTATTCCATCCAGCAGGAAAGGTTACTGGTGGCGATGGCAAGGAATACGATAACCCAACCTCTATACTGACGGCTGCCAACACCAGTTTCATTGGTGAGAGCATCGAAGGTGTGATCCTCACAAATGTAACTCCTGCTGCTACATGGGATAACGGTTTCGGTGCAGCTTGTCCGCTCGAAGGTATCGGCAAGGGCGATGTGCTCCAGATTAAGGGTGCAAACAGTTACTTCCAGAACCTGACCATCAAGACATCTATGGGCGATCATCACGGACGCGACATTGCTGTCAACGACCAGTCGAACCGTACCATCTTCAAAGATGCTTGTCTCTGGGGTTATCAGGACACATACGTATCTAACAACAATAACAGCAAGTTCTATTTCGAGGGAGGTATCATCCGCGGATGTACTGACTATATGTGTGGCAAGGGCGATGTATATTATAATAAGGTGACGCTGCGTCAGGTGAAAGGTGGATACTCTGCTGTTCCTTCGCTGCCTAAAAAGTATGGATACATATACCAGAGCTGTAAGATTGTCGGTGATACTAACGACGTAGACGGCAACTTCACTCTTGGTCGTCCGTGGGGTAAGGGAACTCCTATCGCCCTGTTTATCGATACTGAGATGGAGGTTGTTCCTTCACAGATTGGTTGGAGTGAGATGAGTGGTGGCTATCCCAAGCGTTTTGCTGAATACGGTTCTCATACATCTAATGGTGCTCCTGTAAGTACAGAAGGACGTAAGACTGTCTATGATGCATACGATTCAAGAACCGAGAAGATTGTTGATGGCCAGAAGGTATACGAATATGTAAACCGTCGTGACGAATACAATAATCCTATCCTTACCGCTGAGGAAGCGGCAGTTCCTACGCTTGCTGCAGTCATGGGACAGGACGACGACTGGCAACCCACATTGCTTACTGAACAGGCTCCTGTTCCAACAAATGTTGCAGTGAATGGTGCTGTTGTTACCTGGGATGCAAGCGATTATGCTCTTCTGTGGGCTGTATGTCTCGATGGAAATGTTGTAGCATTTACCACGGAACCGACCTATACTGCAACGAAAAACGGCTCTTATGCTGTTCGTGCTGCCAACGAAATGGGCGGTCTGAGTGCGATCTCACAAGCTGTTGTAGTAAGTGAAGCTTCAGGCATCAATGTAATCAACACACAGTCGCAGGAAGTTTCTTCCGTAGAAATCTACACCATCGACGGCAAGCGTCTCTCCAATCTTCAACCAGGATTGAACATTGTTCGCCAGAGAATGTCTGACGGCAGTGTGAAGACGATCAAAGTTTTTAAGTAAAATGATATAGTTTAGTTTTAGTTTGTAGTAAGAAAGAGCGGCATGGGATGTGATATTCCATGCCGCTCGACTTTTTGAAGAATCTTAAGGTTTATTGAAACCTTCTGGATCTTATAGGATTAACGGAGGTTCTTGTTGATTTCACCCCACTTCTCTATTGGAGGAAGGATGCCGAGGTCGATGACTTCCTGACGCATCTTGCACAGGTGCTCGTAGCTCTTCTTCAGGTCGGCCATCTCTTCGTCGGTACCCATTGGCTCATCGTAGAAAGCTCCTTCTGCGGTGATACGGGTATCCATCGCCATTACGATGTGGTCAAAGCCTACGAATGATACATAGCGACCTGCTGGCCATGTAAACGCTTCGCCACCCATTGCACCCTCAATCATCTTGACAGATACGTATGCAGGACTTTGGAATGAAGAGCGGCCACGCAGTTTGATGATGTTTGAACCACCTTGAATGGTAGCTTTCTTGATGTCCTCCCAGTGCTCTGACGACAGACGGTCGGTACCGATGAGTTCGCTCAGCGGCTGTCCCTGAATGGTTGCTCCTGATGCGAATACGGCCATAGCCTCTCCGTGACCTCCGTAGGTACGGCAACCCTGAACTTCGTCTTGAGCAATCTTGAAGTGCTTGGTCAGCTCGCTCTGCAAACGGATAGAGTCCAATGCCGCCAGTGTGGTAACCTGTGATGGACGAAGACCAGAGTAGATCAGTGTAATCAGACCGGTGATGTCGGCAGGGTTGAAGATCACAACCACGTGTTTTACATCAGGGCAGTACTGACGGATGTTCTTACCCAACTCTTCTGCTACGGCAGCGTTGCCACGCAGCAGGTCTTCGCGAGTCATACCCTCCTTACGGGGAGCACCACCGGAAGAGATGATGTACTTACTACCGCGGAATGCTACTTTCGCATCTGTGGTATAGGTGAAATGAATGCCAGGGAAACCGCAATGGCGCATTTCCTCTGCCACACCCTCCAAACCAGGCTCATAGACGTCGTAAAGACAAATATTCGGTGTTAACTTCAACATAGCTGCTGTCTGAGCCATGTTAGAACCAATCATACCGGCTGCGCCGACGATGGTTAATTTCTCATTTGTTAAAAATGCCATAACTGCTGAATTAATTATTTGATGTTTCTTATTTGTCCTTTTTGCGTCGCAAAGTTAGTAAAAAATGGCGTTTCAGTTGCATTTCTAGTACATTTAAAATGTTAAAATTCTAAAACTCTTCTGCTTTGTAAAGCAGAGTTGTCAAAATTATCGTAACTTTAGCGCATGAAAACAATCAACGAGAAATTATCAGCTTTGCGGGAAGTGATGCGTGAGGAACATTTAGCCGCGTTCATATTCCCCAGTACAGACCCGCATCAGGGTGAGTATATTCCTTCACATTGGGAATCCAGAAAATGGATTTCCGGTTTTGATGGTTCTGCAGGAACAGCAGTTGTAACGATGGAAAGAGCTGCTTTATGGACAGACTCCCGCTATTTCATTGCAGCAGAAGAGCAGTTGCGTGATACCGAGTTTGTATTGATGAAAGAGCGTATCAGTGGCACACCGACGGTTACAGAATGGTTGTCGGAGGTGCTGCAGAACGAGTCCGTCTCTACGGAATTAGGCATCGATGGTATGTGTTGCTCTGCTTCAATGGTAGAAGAACTTATGGAGAATATGCGAAAAAACGGCGGTTTCACCGTTCGAACAAACTTTGACCCGATGCAACGGATATGGGAAGATCGTCCTTCAATCCCTGCTAATGCCGTAGAGATACAGCCGATAGAATATGCAGGAGAAGCAATTCAAGATAAGATGGCTCGTGTACGTCGTGCACTTCGAGACGTACATGCTGATGGAATGTTAATTTCGGCTCTCGATGATATTGCGTGGGTTTTGAATCTCCGAGGTTCTGATGTGCATTGTAATCCCGTTTTTGTCAGCTATTTACTCATTGCTTCCGATAAGGCAACGCTTTTTGTGAATGAGCAGAAATTACCTGCGGAAGTAAAAGGTTATCTTAGTCAAGCAGGAGTGTCGATAGCTCCCTATGATTCTATACAAAAAGGATTGCGCGATTATTTCGAATACAACATTTTGCTTGACCCTGATGAAACGAGCTATACGTTGATGAATGCGGTTGATAGAAAACGGATTATCCGACAAAAATCTCCCATTCCATCGATGAAAGCCGTCAAGAATGAAAGTGAGATAAAGGGCTTTCATAGCGCGATGATGCGTGACGGAATAGCGATGACGCAGTTCCTGTATTGGTTGGACACACATATTGGAAAGGAACCCGTCACAGAGTTGACTGTATCGGAGAAGCTCTATCAGCTGCGAAGTAAACAGTCTTTATTCCGAGATATTTCGTTTGATACGATTGCTGCTTATCAGGAACATGGTGCCATCGTGCATTATGAGCCTACTACTGACAGCGATGTGAAACTGAAACCAGAAGGTTTGCTCCTTGTGGATAGTGGCGGACAATATCAGGATGGAACAACGGATATCACCCGTACTATCGCTTTGGGATCAGTAACGGAAGAACAGAAGCAGGTTTATACCCTTGTACTTAAGGGACATATCCAGTTGGAAATGCTGAAATTCCCAGTCGGAGTTAGCGGTACACAACTTGATGCGTTGGCACGAAAAGATTTGTGGGCAGCCGGCATGAACTTCCTACATGGCAC
>CADBAP010000047.1 GCA_902792685.1 uncultured Prevotellaceae bacterium | reverse complement strand
CTGATATATTTTATGGAATTTAAGCGATTTGATAAAACGTAAAGTAAATAATATTATTAATAATAATTATAATATATATAATAAATAATATATATATAAATAATTAATATATAGTATATTATATATAATTATATAATAATGTATACTATTTTGTATTATAAAGATATTTCAATTCTAGGCGCATATATATATCACGTCCTACAAAACTGATATCTGATATCTGATACGTTTTGGGGTTATTGAGCTGCTGAGAAAACTGAATACTGAATAACTGAATACTGAAAACACTAGGGACGGGAACCTGTTTCACGCTGAAATATTGCATAAAGACAAACCACTGTCGGGATTCGAGGGCAGTGGTTTTCATATAAGACAAGATGGGGTAACGATTCGTTCTTTCAGGTCACTAGTTCCCCACAATCAACTTCCTTTTTCGTCGATTTTGGTTCTGGGGAACTGTTCTTATCGGGCATAGGTTTTTTTGATTGATTGGTTTTTCTGGGGGCTAGATTTTCTAGATGGTCTAGATGACCTAGATGGTCTAGATGCTCTAGATATTCTAGATTCTCTAGAAATTATCCCTTCGCTTTCTGTTTATACGCGCGGAGGCCGTAGAGGGCGACGATGATGAAGCAGATGAACGGCAGGATGAACGATACGTTGACAGCCGGATGGTTAGCGATGGTATGCTGGTCGATAATCATTCCCTGCAACGGTGGCATCAAAGCTCCACCGACAATTGCCATTACCAGGAAGGCGGCACCCAGATGTGTGTCTTTCGAATCGACATCCTCCAAAGCGATACCGTAAATGGTGGGGAACATCAGCGACATGAAGAAACTGATGCCAACGAGTGAATAAAGCCCCAGCTTACCTACGATGAGAATGGCTCCCAACGCACACAAGGCTGCACCGCAGCCGAAGATGGTCAGCAGTTTGCGTGAGTTGACGTATTTCATCAGGAACGTAGAAATAAACCGACTACAGAGGAAAAGGCTCATCGCCACAATATTATAGGTTTGGGCGGTTGCCTTGTTGATGCCCAGATTGTCGGCATATTGGATGATAAACGTCCAGGTCATAATCTGTGCAGCCACATAGAACATCTGTGCAATCACTCCTTCGCGATAGATGATGTTGTGCCACAGGTTGCTGAGCGTCTGACGGGCCGTATGGGTGTTGCCGGCATCTTTCTGCTCCTCATTTTCTGTCTTCGGCATCTTCTTCAAGGCAATGATGACAAATACTGCGAGCACGACCAGTCCGATGATGACGTACGGGTTGCGGATGACAGCCAGGTCGTGCAGCCGGATTTCTGCTTTCTCGGCCTCGCTCAACCCATAGAATAAGATTTGTCCTGCAGCATCTCGCTTGTCGCTAATCAGTTGCGGTAGCACGATGAATGAAGCGACAGCCATACCGCAGAGCGATCCCATCGGGTTGAACGCCTGTGCCATATTCAGACGGCGAGTGGATGTTTCCTTGTCGCCCAGAGAGAGGATGAAAGGGTTGGCTGTGGTTTCTAAGAATGCCAGACCAAAAGTCAGGATATACAGCGACAGACAGAAGAATGAGAACTCCTGATAAGCTGCTGCCGGAATGAACAGAAAGGCGCCGAAGGCATAAAGTCCCAATCCCAGCAGGATGCCGCTCTTATAGGAATAGCGGCGGATGAAAAGGGCTGCAGGCACCGCCATTGTAGCATAGCCGCCGTAGAAGGCAAACTGTACCATTGAGGCTTTCGTTGCCGATAGTTCCATTACTGTCTGGAAAGCGGCCACCATCGGGTTGGTGATGTCGTTGGCAAATCCCCACAGCGCAAAGAGTGAGGTGATGAGTATAAAGGTTACGAGGTACTTTTTGGGTACAAGCTTAGTTTTCTTCTGTTCCATGAATGTAGGTTGATAGTTATTTTTGACTTTGTTTTATAATGCTGGCGACAAAGGTAATAAATAATTGACAATTGACAATTGACAATTGATATTTTTTTATATCTTTGTCCCCATGAAAATGTTTCTGATGCTGTCGTTATGGCTTTGCAGCCTTTCTGTTCTTGCCCAACAGAAGGGTGGTGATTTTATTGAATCAACATCATACAAGAAGAGTGATGAAGGTGTGCGTAGCCAGCAGTATTTCCCTGAAGGACAAGCGTTTGTTTGTACGAACGGCAAGAACCGATATACGCGGGCACTTTACGGTAGTCATACCGATTGGCGGGTGGAGACGAGCGATGTGCCCATCTTCGCTGTTGCCAAGAAGGGCAGTCATCGGAATATCCGTTTCGTCGTAGAGACTGGCGACGCCTCCATCCCGTTGGAAAGTGCCCGCTATTGCAAGGCCGCTTATGCAAACGGGAAACGCGCTTACTGGCTTGTCGATTCCCGCTGGGGGAATGATACGCTGACGATAGAGGTAATCGCGATGCCCGACAGCGAGGCGGCTGTTTGGAAAATCGATGCCCGTGCGATTCGTCAGCTCCTTTGCATCAAGGCAATCGTCAGTCCGATAGCCATTCCCAAACTGAACCGCAACGGGGACCTAGGTGCCGATCCTGCTGGCTGTTTTGAGCCTACGGAAGAGGTATTGCAAAGCATCGAGGTTTCCCCAAAAGCCGATAGCCCTATATATATAAAGGTGGATGTCAACGTGGTGTCAGCGATGGATACCAAAGCTGGTCAACAGGTATTTGACGAAGCAGAAGCCTATTATCGGCAGTTGACACATCGAATCGTCTTTGACACGCCCGATCCGTACATCAACACATTGGGCAGCGCATTGGTTTTGGCGGCTGATGGCGACTGGGACAGGAAGACCTGGTTGCACGGCTGTGTGGGCTGGCGAATGCCGTTGGCCGGTTGGCGTGCCGCCTATGTGGGTGATGTGTTGGGATGGAACGACCGTGCTGTCAGCCATTTCGATGCGTATGCAAAGAGTCAGGTGACAGATGTAGCACCTATCTATCCTCATCCTTCCCAAGACCCTCAGCAGAACCTTGCCCGTGCGGAAAAGAAATGGGGCACGCAAATGTATTCCAACGGCTATATTTGCCGCAATCCGGAACGCAACGACCAGATGCATCATTACGATATGAACCTGAACTATATCGATGAGTTGCTCTGGCATTTCCAATATGATGCTGATACGGCCTATATGCGAAAGCTGTGGCCCGTTATCAAGAGCCATCTGGCTTGGGAAAAACGCAACTACGACCTTGATGGCGATCACTTGTATGATGCCTATTGCTGTATCTGGGCTTCCGATGCCTTATATTATAATGGTGGTGCGGTGACGCATTCGTCGGCTTATAACTACAGAGGAAACCTGCTGGCTGCCCGTATTGCAGAACTCATCGGGGAGAATCCCAAACCTTATCGCGATGAGGCGGAGGCCATTCTCCGTGCGATGAATGAACGGCTGTGGATGAGCGATAAAGGCGTGTGGGCGGAATATCAGGATGCAATGGGACTGAAACGCTTGCACGAGCATCCAGCCGTGTGGAGTATCTATACCCCGATAGACTGCGGTGCCTGTACGCCGGAACAGGCTTTCGCGGCTACCCGTTATGTCGATGAACACATTCCACATATTGATGTGGGAAAAACAGGCTTCCAGACAATCGCCACCTCCGACTGGTTGCCGTATTCCTGGAGTATCAATAATGTGGCGGCAGCAGAAGTGATGCATACGGCTTTGGCATTCTTTGAAGCCGGAAAAGCCGATGAGGGCTATCGGCTGATGAAAGCCAATATCCTCGATCAGATGTATTACGGACAGAGTCCTGCCAACTTCGGACAAATCAGTCAGTATGATGCGGCACGAGGTGAGTGCTATCGCGACTTCGGCGACTGTATCGGCATCTCGTCCAGAACACTGATACAGGGACTTTTCGGCGTTGTGCCCGATGCGCTGAACGGCCGATGTGTGATCCGTCCAGGTTTCCCGTCAGCGTGGAAACAGGCCTCGCTGCGCACACCTTATATAGAATATGTGTACTCACAGAAAGACGGGAAGGATGTTTATGAGGTTACCCAGCATTTCGCCCAGCCCTTGCAAATTGTTATCCGGCAGAATGTAGGAAACGGACGCTATGCGGATATCATCGGAACCAACGATGCACACCAAGTTATCGAGGTGACGGCTGTAGCGCAGAAAAAAGATATTCCTTCGGAATCAAGCATGAGGGACGATGCGAAACCTACGAATGCAGCATTGGGGTTGGAGGAGCCTGTTGGCGGACGATGCCGAAAACAAGACCTCTCGCACTTCTTCAATGCAAAGGTGGATGATATCTTCAAGAACAAGTATCTCTCACCGCGCCCTCAAACCACAACCTTGCAGATACCCACACAGGGAATAGGGGAGTGGTGTCATCCGCAGCAGACAGCGGAAATCAACGATTCCGTTTTCCGTTCGCTGGCAAAAGGCAATGAGTTTATGGTGGCTGGCATTCCTTTCCGGACACCGCAACAGGGACGCAACATCATCTACACCTCGCTGTGGGACAACTACCCCGATGCTGTCACCGTTCCGCTGAAAGGACAAGCTTCGTCGGCTTATCTGCTGATGGCGGGTTCCACCAATCACATGCAGAGCCGTATCGACAACGGACATGTCATTGTAACCTATCAGGACGAAACGACTGACACGCTGCGCTTGCGGAATCCGGACAACTGGTGTCCGATAGAACAGGACTATTTCATTGACGGAAAGGCCTTTACAACAGATTATCCGCGTCCTTATCGCATTTGCATGGGAACGGGACAGGTGAGCCGTTATCTGGGTGATGAGCTGCAGTTGAAAGAGGTCTATGGGCGACGGATTCCCGGAGGTGCCGCCCAGATGCTCCGTATGCCGCTGAATCCTCAGAAGAAACTGCGTTCGCTCACGCTTCGCACCCTTTCCAATGATGTTGTCATCGGAATCATGGCGATTTCTTTGCAGTAAGAAATAAAAAAGAATACATTCTTTTGTGCTCACTTATTCGTACTTTTGACTTCGTCGAAGGTACTGCCGTTCAACAAAAAAAGAATTAATTCTTTTGTTTTGTGCTCACTTATTCGTACTTTTGCATCCAAACAGAAAATACAATGAAGAAACTATTATCGTTGCCGCCTAATCTGGTGGATTGCTTTCATGATATTACGGGCTACTCACACGATGAGTGGTTTTGTACGAACGATCCTGTCGGTCATAAACTGGGATCGGGCGGAGGAACAACCTGGCTGTTGCAAAGAGCCTACCCCCAACCCCTCCCAAAGGGAGGGGAGTCTCAAGGGACAGGGGATGATTCTTCAGCCGATTCTTCATTCAGAGAATGGTTGTCAAAGGAAAAGCGCATCCTGTTGCATGCGGGTGGACAGAGTCGGCGGTTGCCGGCTTACGCACCGTCAGGAAAGATTCTGACGCCGATACCTGTGTTCCGTTGGGAGCGGGGGCAGCGATTGTCACAAGACCTGTTATCTTTGCAGATTCCTCTTTATGAGCATATCATGAAGGCTGCACCAACACATCTTCATACGATGGTAGTGAGCGGTGATGTGTATATCCGTTCTACAGAGTTGTCGGCAATCGGTCCGCAACTCTCTGGCATCGATGCCGATGTGGTTTGTTACGGGTTGTGGCTGGATTCGGCTATCGCCAAAGATCATGGTGTGTTTGTGTCTTCACGTCAGCATCCGCAGCAACTGAAATGTATGTTGCAGAAACCTACCGTTGAAACGCTCAGCAATCTGTTGACGAATCATTTCTATCTGACAGATATCGGCATCTGGCTGCTTTCCGATCGGGCCGTAGAAGTTTTGATGAAGAAAAGCTACGGAGTAACCAATAATTCTCAATTCTCAACTCTCAATTCTCAATTAACCTATTACGATCTCTATAGTGATTTCGGTTGCGCTTTGGGAACAGAACCAGGTGTGGATGATCCGGAAGTCGGTGCTCTGCGTGTGGCCGTATTACCTTTGCCTGGTGGCGAGTTTTATCATTTCGGTACCTCGCATGAGTTGTTGTCATCAACATTGGCGGTACAAAATCTGGTCAACGATCAGCGTCAGCTGCTGCATCGTGACAGAAAGCCGCATCCTTCCATCTTTGTACAGAATGCTGAGACACATATTGCCTTCACTCCTGAAAACCAGAATGTTTGGATAGAGAATGCGTATGTGGGTGAAAACTGGTCGATTACCAATGAGCATGTCATTACTGGTGTTCCTGAAAACAACTGGAAGGTATCGCTGCAGCCCGGACAATGTTTGGATGTTATCCCTATTGGCGAAGAACAGTATTGTATCCGTCCGTATGGATATCACGACCGCTTTGATGGCGAGGAACAACAGCGCAAACAGTTCCCGGTTGTGGATGCTGGCGTGTTTAAAGAGTTTAGGGACATTAAGGACATTCTTGAACTGAAGGAAATTGAGTGCTGTTGTTTGCTGTCGGCTGAGGAAATCAGCGCGAAGGCTAATTTGCGCCGGTTAACAGAGCAACGCCGATTGTTCCGTGCCAAGAACTGGCCTTGTCTGGCGAAAAACTACAAGCATAGTGTTTTCTATCAGGTTGATTTGCAAGATGCTGCACAGGAATTTGCCATCAATAAGATTGCAGCTCCTGCGGAACTGCCGGATTCGGAACCTTTGCTGACGCGTATCCATGATGCGATGTTCCGTTCGGAACTGGCAAGAAATACGGGCAGTGACGCACATGCAGGCGAACAAAAGGCATTCTCCCTTCTGCGTGAGGGATTGACGATGACAGCCTTGATTGAGAAGCAGCAGCCCCGTTTGTCGGTATTTAGCGATCAGATTGTCTGGGGACGTTCTCCTGTTCGTATTGATCTGGCCGGCGGTTGGACAGACACACCACCGTATTGTCTGATGGAAGGCGGTCGGGTGTTGAATATCGCCATTGAACTGAACGGACAGCCTCCGCTGCAGACATACGTCAAACCCTGCAAGGATTATCATATTGTGTTGAGAAGCATTGATCTCGGTGCTTCCGAGGTGGTGAAAACCTATGAAGAACTGTCAGATTTCAATCATGTGGGTTCACCGTTCTCGATTCCCAAGGCCGCATTGGTACTCGCTGGATTCCAGCCGGGATTCTCACAAGAGAATTTTGATACGTTGGAACATCAGTTGCAGGCATTCGGTTGTGGTATCGAAGTGACACTTTTGTCGGCCATTCCTGCCGGTTCCGGTTTGGGCACAAGCAGTCTGTTGGCATCAACGGTATTGGGTGCCTTAAACGATTTCTGTGGCCTGATGTGGGATAAGAATGAAATTGGCAGACGCACGTTGGTGTTGGAGCAGCTGTTGACGACAGGCGGAGGCTGGCAAGACCAGTATGGCGGTTTGTTGCACGGTGTGAAGTTGTTGGAAACAGGAAGAGGCTTTGAACAGCTGCCTTCCGTGAGATGGTTGCCGACCAGTATCTATACTCAGCCGGAATACCAGCAATGTCACCTTTTATATTATACCGGCATCACCCGAACGGCGAAGAATATCTTATCGGAAATCGTACGGCGGATGTTCCTGAACCAGCATGACGAACTGGCGATATTACGTGCGATGAAGGCTCATGCCCAAGAGATGTATGAGGTCATTCAGCGGGAAGACTTTGAACAGATGGGTCGTCTGGTTCGAAAGACATGGATGCAAAACCAGGCTATTGACAACGGAACGAATCCGCCAGAGATACAAGCATTGACGGAATTGGTTGATGATTTGTGTCTGGGATATAAGCTTCCAGGAGCCGGTGGCGGAGGCTATCTTTATATGGTAGCGAAAGACCCAGAGGCTGCAGCACGTATCAGACAGATTCTCAATACCAACCGTAAACGTTTAAATGAACGATTTGTAGATATGACGCTGAGTATGAGTGGATTACAGGTAAGTAGGAGTTGAGATGGAATTCAGAACAATTGTTGATATACCGAAGCCAAATTTCCAGATAGCACCTTGTGAACGGATGCTGTTTGTCGGTTCCTGTTTTGCCGACCGGATGGGCAAACGTTTTGCCGACGAGAAGTTCCGGACGGTTGTCAATCCCTATGGTGTGATGTATAATCCCGTTAGCATACGACATACGATAGAAAGACTTTATGCTGAAAACGAAAAGCCTGTCTTTGATACGGCGGTGTTGACATTGGGAACCAATCATGTGTATGTGGAGAAATCGACGGGTGAGGTTGTTGATAACTGTCAGAAACGACCGGCCAACTTGTTTGAGGAGCGTGAACTGACGGTGGAGGAATGTACGGAAGAACTCCAAAAGTGTTGTCAGTTGCTGAAAGCTGCGAATCCGCACATTCGCATAATCCTTACGCTTAGTCCGATCCGTTATGCGAAATACGGCTATCATGGCAGTCAGTTGTCGAAAGCCACCTTGCTCTTGGCAATCGAAAGCATTTATTATTCTCAATTCTCTTACTTCCCCGCCTATGAAATCGTCAACGACGAACTGCGTGATTATCGGTTCTACGAGACAGATATGTTGCATCCGTCAGAACAGGCAGTGGAATACATCTATGAGCGGTTTGCAGATACTTTCTTCAGCGATGAGACCAAACAGTTCCTGAAAGAATGGCACCCCATCAAGCAGGTGTTGCAACATAAGCCTTTCCATCCCGATTCGACAGCATACAGGGATTTGATGGATAAAACTATGTTAAAAGTAGCTGAGCTGTCGAAAAAATATCCTAATTTTGCATTATGAATTATACCATTGAGAAAATTGCTACGCTGATAGGAGCGCGGCGTTATGGAGATCACGAAGCACAAATAGGATTCTTGCTGACGGATAGCCGTTCGTTGTGCTTCCCTGAAGAAACGTTGTTTTTTGCTTTGAAGACCGAACGGAACAACGGACAGAATTACATCCCTGACCTATATCGCCGTGGGGTCAGGAACTTTGTGGTAGAGACGAATTCTCCGATAGACACTGATGAGAAGGGAAATGCCCAGACACAACGTTGGAACGTTTTGTATCCGGATGCAAACTTCCTGAAAGTGGTAAATAGTAGGGAAGCATTGCAGCGATTGGCTGAGCGTCATCGTGACGAATTCAATATTCCCGTTATCGGTATCACCGGCTCCAACGGAAAGACGATGACGAAGGAATGGCTTTATCAGATTCTTTCGGGCTTGCAGGACGAGCTGCCTTCTACCAAATATGTGGTAACCCGTTCGCCTCGTTCGTACAATTCGCAGATTGGCGTTCCGCTTTCGGTGTGGCTGCTCAATCAGCATACACAAGTGGGCATCTTCGAGGCAGGAATCAGCGAACCCGACGAGATGCTGGCCTTGCATGATATCATCCAACCGACGATTGCAGTCCTGACAAACTTGGGTACTGCTCACCAGAAGAACTTCCGCTCGCTGGAAGAAAAATGTATGGAGAAGCTGGTCTTGTTCCGCGACGCAGAAGTGATTGTCTATCCGTCTGATGATGAAGTGGTTAGCCGTTGCGTCAGAAAGATACAGTATCGAGGCAAAAAGATTGGTTGGTCAATGAAGAATGATAAGGCTCCTATGTTTATCAAGAAGATGCATCAGGATCATACAACCACCATTTCTTACATCTTCAATGATACCGAGGGGGAATATACCATTCCGTTTATCGATGAGGCTTCCGTACAGAATTCCATTGTATGTGCCGTCATAGCTCTGCACCTGGGTATTGCTCCAGAGGTGCTCAAGCGAAGGATGGCGATGTTGGAGCCAGTTGCGATGCGTTTGGAAGTCAAAGAGGGACAGCGCGGTTGTACGCTGATTAACGATTCGTATAATTCTGATATCAACTCTTTGAATATCGCCCTCGACTTTATGAATCGTCGGCCAGACCAGCAGGGACGAAGTCATACGCTTATTCTTAGCGATATCGAACAGAGCGGTCTGGAACCTGATGACCTCTATCAGGAAGTGGCAAAGCAAGCTGCCAAGCGACATGTGCAGAAGTTTATTGGTATAGGCAAGCAGCAGATGCTGGCCCAAAAACATAACTCGCTGATTCCGCAACAGTTCTACTTCCCAACGGTGGATGCGTTTATCCATTCTAAGGAATTCCGGAACCTTCATGATGAGGTCATCCTGCTGAAGGGAGCACGCCGTTTTGGTTTCGACCAGTTGACGGAGCAGTTGGTGCAGAAGGTGCACGAGACGACATTGGAGGTCAATCTGAATGCGGTAGTCGATAATCTGAACTATTACCGTTCGTTCCTGAAGCCAGATACGAAGATAGTCTGCATGATCAAGGCCGACGCCTATGGTGCCGGAGCTGTGGAGATTGCAAAGACACTGCAGGATCATCGGGTCGATTTTCTGGCGGTAGCAGTTGCTGATGAAGGCGTAGAACTGCGCAAAGCCGGTATCACATCGAACATTATGATTATGAATCCGGAGATGACCTCATTCAAGACCTTGTTTGATTACGACTTGGAACCTGAGGTGTATTCTTTCCGATTGTTGGATGCATTGATACATGCTGCCCGAAAAGAGGGTATTACCGGTTGGCCTGTTCATATCAAATTGGATACAGGTATGCATCGGTTGGGATTCAATGTCTCTGATGACTCCGAGCTTGATGAACTCATTCGCCGTCTGAAGAATCAGCAGGCAGTCATCCCACGATCGGTGTTCTCTCATTTTGTGGGTAGCGACAGCGATAATTTTGACGAGTTCTCTGCTCTGCAGTTTGCTTTGTTCAAGAAAGGAGCAGACAAATTGCAGTCGGCTTTCTCGCATCATATCATTCGCCATATGGATAATTCTGCAGGAATTGAACATTTCCCAGAACGACAAATGGATATGTGCCGACTGGGATTGGGGCTGTATGGCGTTAATCCGCGAACCAATGAAATCATCCATAATGTTTCTACGCTGAAGACGACCATTCTGCAGTTGCGCAAGGTGAAAGCAGGCGAGAGTGTTGGCTATAGCCGCAGAACGGTGATAGAGAAAGACAGCGTTATCGGTGCTATTCCTATCGGATATGCCGACGGATTGAACCGTCATTTGGGTAACCGTCATGGATATTGTCTTGTGAACGGTCAAAAGGCGGAATATGTGGGTAATATCTGTATGGATGTGGCGATGATAGATGTTACGGGAATTGATTGTAAAGAAGGTGACAGCGTGGAAATTTTCGGCGACAATCTGCCTGTTACAGCCCTTTCCGACGTCATCGATACCATCCCTTATGAGGTGCTGACAGGTATCTCTAATCGAGTGAAAAGAATTTATTTTCAAGATTAAATGATAAAATGGTGCAGGTATTCAAAAAGTTTTTTGTATATTTGCACCATATTTTTTCTACTTACAACAACTGAAAACAAATCATGGAACAAGTATTTAGTTACATTATCAGTCTTGGTGCATCGGTGATGATGCCGATTTTATTTACGATTATCGGACTTTGTATCGGCATGAAGTTCGGAAAATCACTCAAAAGCGGACTTTATGTCGGTGTGGGTTTCGTGGGCTTAGGTATCGTTACCGCATTGCTGACGACCAATTTCGATGACCCGTTGAAGGGCATCTCAGATATTTATCATCTGAAGTTGGAGGTCTTTGATATGGGTTGGCCTGCTGCAGCAGCAGTAGCCTATGGAACAGCTGTCGGCGCGTTGATTATCCCAATATGTCTGGGTGTGAATATCCTGATGCTCTTGACGAAGACTACCCGTACGATCAATATTGACTTATGGAACTACTGGCATTTCGCTTTCATTGGTGCTGTGGCTTATTTCGTCATGGATGAAAGCTTGCTGTGGGGCTATTTTGCAGCAATCGTATGTTATATCATCACGATGGTGATGGCTGACGTTACAGCAGAAAAATTCCAGAAGCACTATGATTTGCAGGGAATCTCTATTCCCCAGCCGTTCTGTCAGAGTTTCACACCTTTTGCAGTGGGCATCAATTGGCTGCTTGACAGGATTCCAGGTTTCTCGAAACTCGACATTGATGCAGAAGGATTGAAGAAGAAATTCGGTGTACTGGGTGAGCCGCTCGTATTAGGTGTTATCGTTGGTGCCCTGATTGGCTGGGCTGCCCAGCTCGATATCAAGAAAGTGCTATTCCTGGGTGTGACGATGGGAGCCGTGATGGAATTGATTCCACGTATCACTTCTTTGTTTATTGAGGGTTTGAAGCCTATTGCAGAGAAGACACAGGAGGTTGCCAAGAAACGTTTCGGCGGAATGAAGGTAAACATCGGTATGTCTCCGGCATTGGTTATCGGTCATCCTACCACGTTGGTTTGCTCGGTCATCCTGATTCCTGTCATCCTTGCCATTGCTGTTTTCCTTCCTGGCAACCAGTTCTTGCCTTTGGCATCACTGGCAGGAATGTTCTATCTGTTCCCATTGATTCTTCCTTATACCAAGGGTAACGTGATCAAGAGTTTGATTATCGGTCTTGTTGCATTGGTTATTGGCCTCTATTTTGTGACCGATATGGCATCAGCATTCACGTTGGCTGCCAATGAGGTGTATAAAACCGACCCGACAGCTTCTGCTGCAAAGATTCCAGATGGCTTTGAGGGTGGAGCACTTGACTTCGCGTCCTCGTTGTTGGGTTACATCATCTATGCATGTGTTAACTATTTGAAATGGATTGGTATGGGTGTTCTCACCATCATCACGCTTGCCATGATGGTTTGGAACCGCATGCGTATCGTTAAAGAAGAAAAACAATCAAAAAATCAATAACAATGAAAAAAAGTATTCTGAGTATTGCCCTGTTAGCAGGTGCGTTGAGCATCAATGCTCAGCAGAACGTGAATTTCCAAACGGCTTGCCATCCTGAAGATGTAAAGCACTATGATACGAAGACCCTTCGTGAGCGCTTTGTGATGGAAAAGGTAATGGTGGCTGATGAAATCAACCTGACCTATTCTCACTACGACCGTTTCATCTTTGGTGGTGCGATGCCTGTGACAAAGACCCTGAAACTGGAAAACTTCCGCGATCTGGGACTCGATGTGGATCCAGGCATCAAAGACAAGTATTTCCTTTACAACCGTGAGTTGGGTATCGTCAACTGCGGTGAGGGTGATGGTGTTGTTATCGTTGATGGTAAGGAATATGCCCTTTCACCGAAAGAGGCGCTTTACGTAGGTCGTGGTCACATTGCTAAGGATAAGGATGTAAACAAATCCGTAGAGTTCCGTTCTAAGAATCCCAATAAACCAGCAAAGTTCTATCTGAACTCTGCCACAGCTCATCAGCATTATAAGACCCAATGGATTACGCTCGACGGCCGCAAGGGTTCACTGAAAGCTGCCGTTTGGGGTCCAGTAGGATCTTTGGAGGAGTGCAACAACCGCACCGTATATAAGCTCATCGTCAACGATGTGTTGGAGGAAGGTCCTTGTCAGTTGCAGCTGGGTTTGACTCAGTTGAATCCGGGTGCAGCATGGAACACGATGCCGCCGCATCTTCACGGACGCCGTATTGAAGCCTACTACTATTTCAACCTGCCGCAAGACCAGACTATCGCTCATATCATGGGACAGCCACAGGAAAGTCGTGTTGTATGGTTGCACAATGAGCAGGCTATCATGTCGCCTGAGTGGAGTATCCACGCTGCTGCAGGTACCTATTACTATACCTTTATCTGGGGTATGGCGGGTGAGAACCTGTATTACAATGATAAAGACAATATTCCTGTTATTGATATTCAGTAAAATCTCGACATATCGACATATCGACATAACAAAATAACGAAAAATAATAATCAATTATGAACGCAGTAAAAACAACTAAGATGTCCAATTTCCGCTGGGTCATCTGTGCGTTGCTCTTCTTGGCAACGACCGTTAACTACATGGACCGACAAGTGTTGTCGCTGACTTGGAAGGACTTTATTGCTCCCGATTTCCATTGGTCAGACAACGACTATGGTACGATTACCGGTTGGTTCTCTATCTTCTATGCTGTAGCAAACCTCTTTGCCGGTAAGTTTATCGACTGGATGGGTACAAAGAAAGGTTACCTCATTGCCATCTTCGTATGGTCGCTCGGTGCTTGTCTCCACGCTTTCTGTGGATGGGGTGCTATGGGATTGGCAGGCGGCAGTGTTGTCGCACTGACCACGATTTCTGTCTATCTCTTCTTGGCTTGCCGTCTGATTCTTGCTGTTGGTGAAGCAGGAAACTTCCCTGCAGCTATCAAGGTGACAGCAGAGTTCTTCCCGAAGAAAGACCGCGCATTTGCTACATCCCTTTTTAATTCTGGTGCATCTGTTGGTGCTTTGGCTGCTCCTGCAACAATTCCTCTGTTGGCTCGTGCCTGGGGATGGGAAATGGCATTCATCGTCATCGGTGCGCTTGGTTTCGTCTGGATGGGTCTTTGGGTATGGCTCTATGATAAACCTGCCAAGAACAAGCGTGTCAACCAGGCTGAGTTGAACTATATTGAGCAGGATGTTGACATTGCTGAGGTTCAGGATCGTGAGAATACCAAAGAGGAGAAGACCATTCCTTTCTGGCAGTGCTTCAAGTACAAGCAGACTTGGTCATTCATCGTTGGTAAGTTCATGACGGATGGTGTTTGGTGGTTCTTCCTGTTCTGGGCACCCGCTTACTTCAGCGACCAGTACGGCTACACATCAGACTCTGGTATGGGTATTGCACTGATCTTTGTTCTCTATGCCATTTGTACGATTCTCTCGTTTGGTGGTGGCTATCTGCCAAAGATTTTCGTAGAGAAGTATGGCATGAATCCGTATGCAGGCCGTATGCGTGCGATGTTGATTTTCGCCTTCTTCCCATTGTTGGGCTTGCTGGCTCAGCCTTTGGGCGTTTACAGTGCTTGGTGGCCAGCTATCCTGATTGGTTTGCTGGGTGCCGGTCACCAGTCTTGGAGTGCAAACATTTTCTCAAC
>CADBAP010000046.1 GCA_902792685.1 uncultured Prevotellaceae bacterium | reverse complement strand
ATACGATGCCACTGGGACAGGAGAGTGAAATCACTCTCGTCTTCTACACCTTATTATAATACGTGGAATGCTTCGGTGTTCTGCGTATTTTATTAATCAAAAATTTGCAAGGATATGAAATAATCCGTACTTTTGCATTCAGAATATGGATGTGACATTTTTACTTGATCGCTATTTCAAAGACGTAAAAAATGTATCGATAGACGTTTTTGACGCACAGACGTTAAACGCTGTGTATAGAGACGTCGTGAAAGTTCTGACGGCTCATTTTGAAATTGAAGTGAGCGTTCTTCAGGCATTAAGCTATTGTCTGTATGAAATCATGGATAATGTCCACATTCATTCTGGTAAGCCTCTGGGTACTGCGATGACTCATTATGATGAGAAAAATAAAGTGTTACGCTTGCTGATTGCTGATGACGGAATGGGAATCAAGGCTTCGCTTGCGGAAAACAAAAAGTATGCACAAATAACGGAGGCTGAAGCTCTTGAATTGTGTCTGAAAGATACAATTACAGACGGAAAAGGTATGGGCTTTGGACTTTATACTACGTCTAGACTCATTGATAGCATTGGTAAGGTTTTTATCCTTCATTCTGGTAGTCATAAGTTGATTATAAAAGATGGACATAAGTCCGTCATAGAAAATGGCTTCTGGCTGGGTACTCTTATCTACATGGAGATTGGCACGGGTACGGAAATTGACCCTAATCAGATTGTAGATCACAGAACTGATGCGGCTGAGGAGTATAACGAGATGTTTGTTGAAACAGGAGAATTGGAAACGCTATGGTAGAATTTAAATTTTTAGACTACGGCACTGATTTTGGCACACGAGATATGGGCCAAAAATTGCGCGAGAAGCTTTTGCCGCTTATAAACGGTGATGAAAAAGTTGTTCTTGATTTTACTGGCGTGAATGTTGTGTCCAATTCTTTTGCAGATGAATGTATCGCAAAGCTACTCTTGGAGATGTCTTTGGAAGAACTCAAACGTCGTACAACATTTCGAGGATTAAATCCTTTAGCTGAACGTAGTGTGTTGGTAGCGCTTCAACGAAGATACAGGGTACTAAAGGAAAGTTGTTGATTATAGGTAAAACCAACGGAATAAAGGGTCTTCTAAAATAATGTCGAAAATAATTTGCACGGAACACCGCGGAACACCGGGACGGGTACCTGTTTCACACTGAAATATTACATAAAGACAAACCACTATCGGAATTCGAGGGCAGTGGTTTTCATATAAGATAAGATGAGGTAACGATTCGTTACTCCCTGTCAATACCAGATACTCGTTTCGAGGTATTTGGTTTCTATCATACACGTTGATGACGAACATAAAGGGGTGAACGAAACGGGCACCCCTTTTCATCTACACCTTATTATAATACGTGGAATGCTTCTTAATCCCTAATTAGGGCTGTGGTTTTATATCTGAGTTCGTGATTGTAAGCTAGAGAAATACGAATAATCAGAGAATAGCAGCAATTTTGCGAATATTCTCTAAACGTTTCATAAAAGACTTGTCCTGCTTTATTTTCTGCATGTTGTAGTCAGCTTGCAAACCTATCCATATATTCGCATCCGTGCCTAGGGCTGCCTCCAACAGCAGGGCATACTCTGTCGTTATAGGACGTTTCCCGTTTAGGATTTCATTGAACACGGTATAAGAAACGCCCATTTGCGAAGCCAATTCTTTTTGGGTTATACCACGAGCGATGATTTCATCTTTTATCATCTCTCCTGGGTGAATCAACATTGATGACATCATATTATTGGCCATTCTCTCTTCTTTGATATTTTGAATCTTAACCATATTTCTTTTATTTATAATGATTTGACAATTCTACAATGTTACAGATGGTTACTACCGGCTCGTCTTTTGTTTCCGTTAGCGTAAACTCAATTCTATACTGATCATTGGCTCTAATGGAGAACCGGCCTTCTTTGTTGCCATGTAGTGCTTCGAAGTTGAGGGACTTAAACGGATACAAGTCTTCCTTTCGTTGGGCTTGTATCAGAAACTTGATTCCCTTTTGGTAACCCCTTACAACTTGTGGCTGGAATCTGTATTTCTTTAATCCAGACTCTCCTTTATTGTATAGGTTTTCCAAATAAAGTTCTTCGAATGTTACAACCATCTTCTTATATTATTTCGGATGCAAAGATAAACAATAATTTGTAAATTCGCAAAAAATCGAATTTATTTTTCGATTACAGAAGGGACGGGTACCTGTTTCACACTGAAATATTACATAAAGACAAACCACTGTCGGGATTCCCGACGCTGGTTTTCATATAAGACAAGATGAGGTAACGATTCGTTACTCCCTGTCAATACCAGATACTCGTTTCGAGGTATCTGGTTTCTATCATACACGTTGATGACGAACATAAAGGGGTGAACGAAACGGTCACCCCTTTTCGTCTATACCTTATTATAATACGTGGAATGCTTCAATTTTGAAGTGTTCCTCGTGGGGTTGCAACGCATGTTTAAGATTTGGACTTCTACCATTTCTTGTACAAAATGAGGTTTCGTTTGTCAATATAGGAACTTTTCTTTGTGGTTTCAGAAAATAGTTGTTCCTTTGCAACGAAAAATGAATTATGAAGCCGATATTGACGATAACAGGTAGTGACTCGACCGCAGGTTCGGGGGTACAGGCGGACATCAAGACGATATCCGAACTGGGCGGCTATGCTATGTCGGCCATCACCAGTATCACCGTGCAGACCACACTGGGTATCCAGCAGTTTTACGATGTGCCTGCCACCATTGTAGCAGGACAGATTGATGCGGTGATGAACGACTTCGAGCCAGAGGTGGTGAAGATAGGTTTGATACGTCGCGAGGATACGCTCAATGTCGTAATCAAAGCACTTCAAAGATACTGTCCCCGCCACGTTATTCTTGACTCGGTGGTACTCTCGTCGCACGGTGAAATGCTAATCAGCTGTGAAATGCAGGACGCCATCCTTCATCGGCTGTTACCGCTCTGTACGTTGGTCGTTAAGAAGGACGACGGTTCGAGGCACGGCCTATCCAACTGTTATGCCAGTGCGGTGGCGGTGTTCCTTAGTCAGGGTTCTTCTCCTGAGGAAGCCGAGAGCAAGGCTATGGCTTATATCAACACCCAGATGATGAGGGCAAACGACCTGCAGGGGCGCAGCAGCGAACTTTACAACGAACTGCTTGACGCCATCGTAGAGCACCATCGAGAGGCCAGCGATGTCAGGTTCTATGCCGACCTGCTCAACGTCAGCAGTCGCTATTTGGCACAGGTGACGCGCCGCATCTCTGGCAAGTCGCCCAAAGCTATTATTGACGATTATCTGATTCACGAAATAGAGTTGCAACTAAAATCGACGGATAACACTGTACAGGAGATAGCCTACCGGTTCGGCTTCTCTTCGCAGGCACATTTCACGAAATTTTTTAAGAAACTCAAGGGCGTCAGTCCTACGGAGTTTAGAAAAAGTGAAAAGGTAAAAGTTTAAAAGGTAAAAAAAATGGCAAACGAAAGACAATTGTTAAACCGCCAGTTAGCTCAGATGCTGAAGGGTGGTGTTATCATGGACGTGACTACTCCCGAACAGGCTCGTATCGCTGAAGAGGCTGGCGCTTGTGCAGTAATGGCCCTCGAACGTATCCCTGCCGACATTCGTGCAGCTGGAGGCGTATCGCGTATGAGCGACCCAAAGATGATTCGTGGCATTCAGGAGGCTGTCAGTATTCCTGTGATGGCAAAATGCCGCATCGGACACATTGCCGAGGCGCAGATTTTGCAGGCTATCGAGATTGACTATATTGACGAGAGCGAGGTGCTGTCTCCCGCTGATAATATCTACCATATCGACAAGACGAAGTTTGATGTGCCCTTTGTGTGTGGTGCCAAGAACTTGGGCGAGGCCTTGCGACGCATTGCCGAGGGTGCTACAATGATTCGCACAAAAGGTGAACCTGGCACAGGAGACGTTGTTCAGGCTGTGAGTCACATGCGACTGATGCAGAGCGAGATTCGCCGATTGGTCTCTATGAGCGAAGACGAACTCTTTGAGGCTGCTAAGCAGTTGCAGGCGCCTTACGAGTTGGTGAAGTTCGTGCACGTGAACGGCAAATTGCCTGTAGTTAACTTTGCCGCTGGAGGTGTGGCTACGCCAGCTGACGCTGCGCTGATGATGCAACTGGGTGCCGAAGGCGTGTTCGTGGGTAGCGGCATCTTCAAGAGCGGCAATCCCCGCAAGCGTGCTGCTGCTATCGTGAAGGCTGTGACTAACTATCAGGATGCCAAACTGCTGGCCGAACTCTCCGAGGATCTTGGTGAGGCAATGGTTGGCATCAATGAACAGGAAATAGAACTCTTGATGGCCGAACGCGGCAAATAAAGGTAAAAAATGAGAATAGCCGTTTTAGCATTACAGGGAGCATTTGCCGAACACGAGCAGATGCTCCACCGTTTAGGTGTTGAGACCGTCGAGATTCGTCAACTTAGTGATTGGCAGTCATTCTATTTATCTTCCTCAAAGAGGAAGGCTGGGAAGGGTGTAGGACTCATTATCCCAGGTGGCGAATCGACCACCCAGGGTAAACTCCTTCATGACTTAGGACTCTACGACCCCATCCGTCAGGCTATCAATGAGGGCTTACCCGTTTTCGGTACCTGTGCAGGCTTGATACTTCTGTCATCCCTCCACCTCGGCACTATGGCTATCGACGTACAGCGCAACGCCTATGGTCGTCAGTTGGGCAGTTTCCATACAGTGTCACAAGTAAAGGGCATCGGTGAAGATATTCCCATGACCTTCATTCGTGCCCCTTATATCAATAAAGTCCTCTCGTCCGATGTTGAAGTGCTGTCCGAGCTCGATGGCCACATCGTAGCTGCTCGACAAGGAAACCAACTTGTTACAGCCTTTCATCCAGAGCTTGACGACGACGTCCGCATTCACGAGTTTTTTCTGTCGTTAGTCTCCTTATAAATTCTCTGCCACCACCTCAATTTCTACCAAAGCGCCCTTAGGCAGTGTTTTTACGGCTACAGCAGAACGGGCAGGGTAGGGTTCTGTGAAGAACTCTGCATAGACGCTGTTCATGTCGGCAAAATCGTTCATGTCGGCCATAAACACGGTGGTCTTCACGACGTTGGTCATGTCGAGGCCTATCTCTTCTAAAATGGTCTTCACGTTAGTAAGCGACTGGCGTGTTTGTTCTTTGATGCCACCCTCTGCGAATGCGCCTGTAGTGGGATCAATGGGTATCTGCCCGGATGTATAGACGTGAGGAACACAGGGACGGGTACCTGTTTCACACTGAAATATTACATAAAGACAAAACACTGCCCTGAATCGGGGTACAGGTTTTCATATAAGATGAGGTAACGATTCGTTACTCCCTGTCAATACCAGATACTCGTTTTTGGTACCAGCCTTCCTTATTGTCAGTAAATTGCATTCTCGACCAATCTCATGGCTTGCTCCAGATATTTTTGGTCGATATCGTCGAAGGTGCCGATTTCCTTGCTGTCGATATCCAGTACGGCTCGCACATCACCTTGCTTGTCTATGAGGGGAACAACAATCTCGGAACGGGAGAGGGCTGAACAGGCAATGTGACCTGGAAACTCTTCTACGTTCCTGACAACAATGGTTTTCTTTTCTTTCCACGCTGTTCCGCAAACACCGCGTCCGTATGGAATGGTGTAGCAAGCAGGGGTACCCTGAAAGGGACCGAGGTGGAGAAGACCCACCCCGGCCCTCCCTGCATAGGGAGGGAGAGGGGTGATGGTTGAAGGTTGAGGGGCTTTTTGGTTTTTGACGATATAGAAGCCGGTCCAGAACCATTGGAATTCGGTATGGAGGGCGGCAGCTACATTCGCCAAGATGCTGATTTCATCATCAACACCCTCAATGAGTGCCTGCAGTTGTGGCAGAAAAGCTTTGTATTGTTGTTCCTTCATGATCAAAAACTCTCAGCTGTTGTCTGTAAGATTTCACCAAGGGTGGGGTGGATGTGGACAATATCGCGCAACTGTTCAACGGTGGCATTGAAATTCATCAGTACGGCTACTTCCTGAACGATGTCTGCAGCATGAGCGCCCATCACATGACAACCAATGATGGTTCCGCCTCCGTCTGGTGTCAGCGGAGTGGTGATGAGTTTCAGAATGCCGTCGGTTTCGTTCATGGCCAGAGCTTTGCCGTTGGCGCGGTAGAATCCTTTCTTGCAGACATATTCGATTCCCTGTTCCTTACATTGGTCTTCGGTAAGGCCGACGCCTGCCACCTCTGGTGTGGTGAAGACGGCAGCAGGCATAATGTCCAATCGGATGCGGTCTTCTTTCTGAAGAATGCTATTGACCACTTTGATGCCTTGCATGGTGGCTGCATGTGCCAACAGCATCTGACCATTGACATCACCGATGGCATAGATATGTGGCACATCTGATGAATTAGGAGAAGTGGCCTCGTTGACAGTCCTGATAACTTCCAGCGTCTCTGGATCAACCTTGATGCCTTGTCTGTCGAAGGCGATATTTGCTGTTTCCAGATTCAGACCTTCTATGTTCGGTTGTCGTCCTGTGGCAATGAGCACAACATCAGCGGGAAGGGTTTCCGTCTTCCCCTTACGCTCGAACGTAACACCTTCTTCAGTAATCTGTTGTACGGCTGCTTGCATATAAAAGTCGATACCGCTTTTCTCCATTGATTTTCGCAGCCGCTTGGCAATATCGCTATCAATAGCCGGCAGACATTCCTTGAGGAATTCGATGACGGTAACATGTGTTCCGAAGGCGTTGAAGATGCCCGCAAACTCCATTCCGATAACACCTGCGCCTATAATGACGAGTTGTTGAGGAATGTGGTCGCAATCGAGCAACTCCGTAGAGGTAACGATAGCAGGCCCCCCTTTTTCATGAAGTTCATGATGACAGTCGCCAGCTTGAACATTCTTTACGAAAGGAGGAAGCTTCGGTTTCGATCCAGTGGCAATGATAATGTGCGGTGCCGTATATTCGTTACCATTGCACACCACCGTTTCTGCATCCTTGAACGAGGCAGTTCCTCTGACAAAGGTGATACCTGGCATCGTCATCAGCTGTTCTACACCAGCACGCAACTGTTCCACCACTTCGTTTTTATGAGTCAAGGCTTGTGCATAGTCTTTGTGCTCAAGTGATGCAGCATGACAGAAGCTCTTCGTAGGAATGCAACCGCAATTCAGACAGGTTCCTCCTGCCTGTTCGCGTTCAAAGATGACGACTTGCAATCCGTTTTTTGCAGCGTGCTCAGCTGCACGATAGCCACCGGGTCCGCTACCTATGATGATAAGATCAGTTTTCATACTTCTTTTCCTAATCTCTTGCTCCTATCTGTTTAAATGTTAGAACAGGTTGTTTGGCGGCCAATACATCATCCACACGTCCGATGGGCGTGTTGTGCGGTGCCGTCTTTACCAATTCCGGATTTTCTTTTGCTTCCTGTGCAATAGTGCGCATTACTTGGATGAAGGCATCAATGGTTTCTTTTGACTCTGTTTCCGTCGGCTCAATCATCATGGCTTCATGGAATAGCAATGGGAAGTAGATAGTTGGTGCATGATAGCCGTAATCGAGAAGTCTCTTGGCGATGTCCATCGTGGTTACGCCTGTTGACTTGTCTTTCAGACCGTCGAAAACAAACTCATGCTTGCATTCGCCTTTAATGGGTAGTTCATATAGGTCTTTCAACGACTCTTTGATGTAGTTGGCATTGAGTGTTGCCAACGGGCCAACCATCTTGATGTTCTCTCTGCCAAGCGACAGGATATAGGCATAGGCTTTGAGGACTACTCCGAAGTTGCCAAAGAAGTTACCAATGGAACCAAGGGGTGAGGGGTGAGAAGCCCCCTCCGACCTCCCCCCTGAGGGGGAGGCTATGGTTGAAGTTTGATGTATCGTGAAGGTGTTTTGTTCTTCATCGAAGACAACGCGTGGAGTGGGGAGGAAGGGTTCTAGTCCCTGACGGACACCAACGGGACCGCTTCCTGGTCCACCACCACCGTGAGGTGTGGAGAATGTCTTGTGCAAATTGATGTGCATTACATCGAATCCCATATCGCCAGGACGAGCTATACCAAGCATTGGGTTCAGATTGGCGCCGTCATAGTACATCAGTCCGCCACAGTCGTGAACGAGCTGTGCGATTTCAGGAATACGTTTTTCAAACATACCAACGGTGTTGGGATTGGTCATCATCATAGCGGCAATCTCATTTCCGTGTGCCGCGATGACCTCTTTGAGACTATCTACATCAACTGTACCGTCGGCGAGGCTTTTCACTTCGACGATTTCCAATCCGCAGACGGCTGCTGAAGCCGGATTGGTTCCATGTGCGGAATCAGGAATGATGACCTTCGTGCGCTGTTCGTCCTGACGACTCTGATGATAGGAACGAATCACCATCAGACCTGTCAGCTCTCCATGCGCACCGGCACAGGGATTCAACGTAAACTCGCTAAGTCCCGTCAACTCTGCCAATGCTTTCTGTACATCATTGTAAATGTTCAGTGCCCATTGACAAGTGGACACATCCTGTAGGGGATGCAATCCGGCAAACTCCTTGATGGCAGCGATTTCCTCATTGATGGCGGGATTATATTTCATCGTACAGGAGCCTAACGGATAGAATCCGTCGTTGACACCGAAGTTGTTGTGGCTGAGATTAGTATAGTGGCGTACAACCGTCAGCTCGTCACACTCAGGCAGCTCTGCATCCTGCTCGCGACGCAGGTTCTGAGGCAGTTCGGATGTCTTGTAGCCGTATTCGTTCTTTGGAAGGGAGTAGCCCTTTCTTCCTTTCTTCGAAAGTTCGAAGATGAGGTTTCCATATAGTTCTCGGTTCATGCTATTTCCTCCCTCAGTGTTTGAATGGTGTTTACTAAGTCGTCAATTTCTTCTTTCGTACGTTGCTCGGTAACGGCGAACATGACGGTGTGGTCGTCAACCTTTACACCAGCCATAAAGCCCATTAGCGTACATTCTTCCTGTAGCTTGTCCACGTCGCCATCATAGGTCAGACAGAACTCGTTGAAGAACGGCTGGTTGAAGGTGGGTTTGAAATAACCGGTCTTCAGCAGCTCCTCATATAAATAATGTGCGCCGCCATACGACAGTTCTGCTGCTTCCTTGAGTCCTTCTTTGCCCATGACAGACAGGTAGATGGTTACATAGAGTGCCATCAAGCTCTGGTTGGAACAGATGTTGGAGGTCGCCTTTTGCCGACGGATGTGTTGCTCTCGTGCCTGTAGCGTCAGAACGAAAGCACGCTGTCCGCGATTGTCTTGTGTCATACCGACAATACGTCCGGGCATTTTGCGCATCAGTTTCTCCGTACAGCACATATATCCGATACCAGGACCGCCGAATGTCATCGGAATACCCAGACTTTGTCCCTCACCAACGGCTACGTCTGCGCCCCATTCACCAGGTGTCTTCAGTATAGCGAGGTCAGCAGCAACGCTGTTCATGATGAACAAGGCCTTCTGCTTGTGGCAGTCATCGGCATAGCCGGTATAGTCTTCCACGATACCGTAATAGTTCGGCTGCTGTACGATGACACCAGCAACGCCACCTTCGGCAAGTTGCCGCTGCATGTCTTCGCGATCGGTAACCCCTTCCTTGGCAGCAATCGGCTGGATGCGGATTCCGTGAAATTTGGCATAAGTCTCTACGACGCGTAACGTTTTCGGATCAATGGTCTCTGACACCAATACCTTGTCGGCTTTCTTGGCGCTGGCAAAAGCCATCATCGCAGCTTCTGCCATTGCTGTAGCACCGTCGTACATCGATGCATTGGAGATATCCATACCTGTCAGTTCTGCCATCATCGACTGGTATTCGAAGATGTAATGCAGCGTACCTTGTGAGATTTCGGCCTGATAGGGTGTGTAACTGGTCAGAAATTCTGAGCGCTCAATGAGGTTCTGTACAACGGACGGTGCGTAGTGGTCATAGCATCCGGCACCAGCAAAAACGGTCAGCGGCTCATTGTACATACTCATCTCTTCGAAGAGCTTGCGCAATTCCACTTCGCTGAAGGCTTCCGGAAGGACATAGTCTTGTTTTAGCTTCACGCTTTCAGGTACATCGGCATAGAGGTCGTCGAGCGACTTGACACCGATTTTCTCCAGCATCTGCTGTATATCCTCTTCTGTGTGAGGGAAATACTTGAACATAATGTGTTAATTTTTAATTGAGAACCAACGGTCACTGACCGAAGGGAAGTAATTGACAATTGAGAATTATTTCTCAATGAATGCTTGGTAGGCAGATGCGTCCATCAGGTTGTCCAGTTCAGCCTTGTCGCTGAGTTCCACCTTGATGATCCAGTTCTCAAACGCATCCTGGTTGATCAGTTCCGGCTCGTCTTCTAAAGCTTCATTGACTTCGACAACGGTTCCGCTGACAGGAGAAATCAGGTCGCTGGCAGCCTTCACGCTTTCGACGGCACCAAACTCTTCGCCAGCTTCCACTTCGTCATCCACTTCCGGCATATCCACATAAACTACATTGCCCAATGCATTCTGTGCATAGTCAGTAATGCCGATGTAACCAAACTCACCTTCTACTTTCACGAATTCGTGTGACTCTGAATAATAGAGTCCTTCTAATACTTTTGACATAAAATGAAGCCCCCCTCATTTCCCCCGATTTGGGGGAGGCCACATAGGGGCTTGGGCCTTGTTCTTATTTTTTATAATGTTTCTCGTAGAATTTTTTCTTCACCACTTTGCCTGGGAAGGTTTTCTTTCTGATTTGGATTTCCAATTCAGTATCCAGTTTTGCATATTCCGTTTTGACCAGTGCCATGCAGACGCTCTTGTCAACAGAGATAGCGTGATAGCCAGTAGTGACTTCACCCACCTGCTCACCATCTTTCAAGACTGCATATCCGTGACGGGGAATTGCCTTGTCTGCCAGTTCAATACCCACGAGTTTATAGGCAACACCTTCTGTCTTCTGTTTGACGAGGGCTTCCTTACCGATGAATTCCTCTTTGTCGAGTTTGACAAAGAATCCCAAGCCAGCCATGATGGGGGAGATATCGGCAGACAACTCATCACCATAGAGCGGCAGACCTACCTCAAAGCGTAGCGTATCGCGACAACCCAATCCACAGGGTTTTACGCCTGCAGCCATCAGTTTGTCCCAAGCCTTGCGAATGAAGTCGTGGCTGCCATAGATCTCAAAGCCGTCTTCACCTGTGTAGCCCGTCCGACTGACGATGATGGTTTCACCGTTTACCTCTAACGTCTTGCAGGTATAGAATGTCAGTTCCTTGCAAGCGAGGTTCAAGACGGTTTCCATCACCTTTTCACTCTTAGGACCTTGTACAGCCAGTTGTCCGTAGTCATCCGACTGATGCTGCAGCGACACCTCGAACCCCTGTGCCTGCTGGTTCATCCACGCTACATCCTTGTCGATATTGGCAGCATTGATAACAATGAAAAAGGTGTTTGGCTCCATCTTGTAAACGAGCAGGTCGTCAACGACTCCGCCGTTTTCGTAGCACATCATTCCATAAAGGATTTTTCCGTTGGGTATATCCTTGACATCGTTGGTGAAAATATGGTTGACATAGCGCTCAGCATCAGGCCCCGTAACGAGCACTTCTCCCATGTGAGAGACATCGAATACACCGCAGGCTTTCCTCACGGCTTGGTGCTCGTCAACAATATTTGTGTACTGAATAGGCATGTCGAAACCCGCAAAAGGAGACATCAGTGCTCCCAGTTCAACGTGTTTGTCATACAGACATGTTTTCTTTGTATCCATATAGGCTTGATGATATTAAATGAGGTGAATAAATTCTTCTTTCAGATAGTCTTTTTCAATTTCTTCGATGGCACGAACATCATCGTCGGTGAGAATCCGTTCGCCAGAACAAATGGTTCCTCGGATGAGCGCCTTTACTTCATCGATTGTCAGCTGTGTGTAATCTTTTAAAAAGGTGATGCGCTGCCGTACGCTCTGGATACCTTTTGACTGCAGTTTCTCCGTGCTAGGCGTGATGGCATGCAGCATGTGCTCCATATTCGTGTTGTAGAGCAGGGTGCTGTGTACGATGCTGTGTCCAGGCAGATGGTAGCAGGCGGTGCCGCTAACTTTTTTGTTGTTGATCAGGATATCGTTATGACTGGTGCCTGTTGCCTCGATACCCATTTTATGAAGTACCAGCAGCAGGGCGTTGACAAAGCGGTTGAAGGCAAAGTCAACCTTCTCGTCGCAACTAATCATCGACAGCATGACATTGTCTTTGTCGGCATAGACGCATCCGCCACCACTCTTGCGTCGCACCATTTTGATCTGGTGCTGTCGGCAGTAATCCACATTCACTTCACTTTCCAGATGCTGGTTGCGTCCGAAGATGACGGTCGGTTCTACCTGCCACATGAAGAAGGCATCCTCCCCAGAGTGTCTGGCGACATACTCCTCCATCGCCAAATAGAAGGGAAGTTCTCTTGGCGTTTCGTTTTTGGTTGGGTTATTGGCAGATGCGCCTTCCGGCAAGGAAATGTACACCATATCGGAGCTTGTTGAAATCTTTCGGCAAATGTATAAAAAAACTGGCATTCGTCAAAGGAAATTATTCAAAAAGATGAGGCCGAAAATGAAAATATTTTCAGCCTCTTTCAATTCGTCTATAGAAAACGCAATAGGATTGCTTTTTTAAAGATAATGCGCCTTTTAAATATCAATCTGTTTTTGGCAGTTTGGGCATATCTTTGTCTTCCGACTGCGTAATCACATGAATATCTCTTTGCGGGAATGGAATTTCAATATTGTGCTTGTTCAGCGTGTCGTAGATTGTTTCCATTACATCGCTGACAGTATAGACCTGTTTGATTGCCTCCACCCAGCACAGTAATTTAAAGTTGATGCTGCTGTCGCCAAACTCTGTGAAGATCACCTTTGCCTTCTTGCCTTTCTCAAAAGCAGGGTGTTTCAATTTGTTGATGGTATTTTCAATCAGCGTAATCACCTCTTTCATATTTGTGCCATAAGCAACACCGAAAGGAATCATGCAAAGCACATAGCCGTGATTCTTCGTCAGGTTCTTGTAGTTCTTCGTGAAAAGCTGTGAGTTGGTGAACGCGATGACTGAGCCGTCGATGGCTTCTATCTGTGTGCTGGTATAGCTGATAGACGAGACCTTTCCTTTCGTGCCGTCACATTCTATCCAGTCGCCTACCTTGATGCGTCCTGCCATCAGCGAGACACCGTAGTAGATGTTTTCCAGAATATCCTTCATCGCGAAACCCACACCCGTTGACAAACCGCCTGAGATGACAACCAGCCACGTATTTGATACGTTGAGGATGGCGAGGGCAAGAAGTAGCCAAATACCCCAGATGACGACCTGTAAGACGTTGATAATCATCACGGAGCGACTTTCCGCCGTCGTCGGATCGATCTTTCTATAGTATTGTTTCACCAAAGCCCTGAAGGTGTGGTTCAGGTAGTTGAATATGATAAATAAGACGATGACCTGTGAAATACTGAAGAGACTCATCTTCAGGTGAGGTGTGTCGATGAAAGGAGTCTTGAATACATCCCATGTCAATGATCCTAAGTTGAAGACGTCGGCTGCCCAATATACGCTGAGGAGTACTGAGAACACCATGAGAATGGGCATCACCACGAAGTAAACGAGTTGGAAGCGCCATTTCTCGGTGATAGGCTGTTCGCTGATTTTCTTCCGTTGACGATAATCGTTCAACCAGTCGCGCACACACTCCAGCGTCAGCAGACAGGTCATCTGCATAATCCACCAGATAAGCAGCTGCACACTGAACAGGGTATAGCCCAGCCACGAACAAACGAGGCTGATGATGAATACCATCAGCGAAATGTAAGCGAGGTATCGGTCAAATCGGGGAATTTGCTGTTTGTGGCGGTTTGTCATATTCCATTGCCACAACGTACAAATCAGCAATAACGGTGGAAATAGTACGTTGACAATCTCGTTAGGGATTAGTACGATACGGAAGATAATAACAATCAGTCCTATCAGCAACAAGGGGGAATAGATGCGGTATGCATTCTTGATTTGTGTACTGTCGATTCGAAACAGCATGGAGATAAGGATAACAGCCAACAGCCACGTATAGCTGATCAGTAGGTTGCTTGCCATCATCACGAAGTTCTGCTCCAGCGTCATGCGCAAGATGCCCAGGATAATGGCGAGCGTGACAACCGATGTCGCCAGCATGATACAAGTGCGTTTCTTCAGGAAGCCTTCCTGTATGCCCTTGAACAGTTTGAACCTCATCAGATAAGTCACCACATACCTGATGCCGATGAAGTTTACAACCAGCGAGATGACCGTATAGATAATCAACGCTATAAACAAGCCGATAATCCATTTCACATCCCATTGTGATTTCACCATGTTTGTGGGCGTATATTTCTCTGCAATTGCCGCTCGCGCCTCCAACCATCTCCAGTTCATCTCAGAGAGCATCTTGAAATAGTTGGTGCCGCCGTTGCGGAAAATATTCACCTGTATCTCTTGATAACGTTTGTTGGCGTAGTCGTTCAGGTTTTTCAGCTGTCGCTCTGTAAAGTTATACCACACCATATTTTCTTTCAGCGCCTCATTGTTGTCGATGAGCATTCGACGAATGTTAACCGCTAAAGCCAGACACACATCACGGTCGCATTTTGCCTGCGGAGACAGTTGCCTGACGGGCATCTTGCTCAACACATCGATGAGCGAATCGTAGCGGGCGATATCTGATGAACTGCGGTTCACATATTCCTTGAAAGGCGCAATTTGTTTCTGGAATTCTTTGTATTGTTCCGTTGCCTCGTTACAAGCATAAGTGAGGTCGAACACATAATCAGTCTTTTGCGAATAGAGCATCAACGAGTTCTGTGCCGAACGGAGCATAATTTCCTTCAGGCGGTTCAATGCCTGTTCGCTTTGTATCTTCGCACCATGCAAACGGTCCTGCTGCTCACGATGGTATGTGGTCAACTCATGACGCAACACAGCCAAAGAACTGTTGATATCTTTTTCCTTCAA
>CADBAP010000045.1 GCA_902792685.1 uncultured Prevotellaceae bacterium | reverse complement strand
CCAGTTCATCACGCGCCACAAGGTGAACAGCGACATCATGACCCGCTTCCAGCACGACCTGGAGGCCTACTTCCGCAGTGGCGAGGCAGAGCGCAAGGGCTTGCCCTCCGTCGCCTATTTCGCAGAGAAAGTGTTCCTCTCGCCCGGCTACTTCGGTGACCTCATAAAAAAGGAAACGGGCTTGACGGCTCAGCGATACATCCAGAACAAGGTCATCGACCTGTCGAAGCAGTACGTGCTGGATCTGGAACTATCGCTCAACCAGGTGGCTTACAAACTCGGCTTCCAGTACCCACAGCACTTCACCCGCCTGTTCAAAAAGGAGGTCGGTATGACACCGAGTGAATACCGACTCTCCTAAATAATCACAAAAAGAATTCCTCCATATCACGATGGTGTGGGGGATTATTCGTATCTTCGCAGCAGATTTCAAACTAAAATAAATGAGAGTATGGTAACATATCACAGAGTTCAAGTCGAAGATTGCAAAGGACAATCGGTGCGCACCGTTGTCTTTTATCGCGAGGCCGGAAACCCAGAGAATCCCACTATCCTTTTGTTGCACGGATTCCCCAGCAGCAGCCACATGTTCCGCGAGCTGATGCCGGAGCTGGCCGATGAGTTCCATTTAATTGCGCCCGACTTCCCTTCTTTCGGACAGACGGAAAGATTGCCGAAGCAGGTCTTGAAGCCCTGAAGAACTGGATGCTGGAGATTGGACTGCCTCTTACCATTAGCGAGATTGGTGCTACAGCTGATATGATTCCTGGCATCACAGAAGGTACTATCTGCTATCCCGCTGGCTATATGGATTTGAAACCCGCAGACATTACAGAAATATTAAAGAAGAGTATGTAAATGAAGAAAATAGTATTAGCAATGGCAGCACTGTTGACTATAAGCCTCAGTGCCTGCTCACAGAGCAACAAAAAGGAGAACAAAGAAATGAAGAAAGTATTGGTAGCTTATTTCTCAGCCTCTGGCGTGACGGAGGGCGTAGCCAAGCAGTTGGCAGAGGTGACAGGTGGAGACCTGCATAAGATTCAGCCCGAACAACCTTATACGGATGCAGACCTCGATTGGCGTGATAAGCAGAGTCGTTCGTCTGTTGAGATGCAGGATAAGAACTCGCGTCCTGCCATTACTAACAAGTTGACGAACATGCAGGACTACGATATGGTCTATGTCGGTTTCCCCATTTGGTGGTACACCGCTCCAACCATCATCAATACCTTCATGGAATCCTACGATTTCAAAGGCAAGACCGTCATTCCCTTTGCCACATCTGGCGGCAGCAGCATCAAGAAAGCCTGTGAAGACCTGAAAGCAGCCTATCCGGAGGTAAACTGGAAGGAAGGAAAACTTCTGAACAGGACAAGCAAAAAGGAATTAGAGACTTGGGTAAAAGCATTGTAAGGAAGAAGACAATTCTCCTAATAAAACACAAAAGATTCCTCCGTATCACCACGATATGGAGGATTTTTCGTAATTTTGTAAATAAATTATGTAATTATGGATTTTCTGCCAAAAGACCCAGCCATATTGTAATACCTACTTTTTGCTAATCGTATTTCATTAAAAACACTATAGACCCCGACGGCAAACACTCAGTTTTGAGTATTGCGCCGTCGGGATTTTCGTCGTACTTTTGTGCCCAGTTTTGAACTGGTCACGAAGATGCTCACGCTCGGCAGTCAGCAAGCAAGCTTGCACTGCTCTCGCTTAATCGCATCATTGCACCGAATTATAACATTATAATAACATAGAAATGAACGCGACAATTGTAATTTACGGTTCCTCAACAGGAACGTGCGAGGCTATCGCAGAGAAGATAGCTCAGAAGTTGGGTTGTGAGGCCATCAACGTACAGGATCTCACAGCCGATGTAGTGAATGACAATCAGAACCTGATCCTCGGAACCTCGACATGGGGTGCTGGCGAGTTGCAGGATGACTGGTACGACGGTTTGAAGGTGCTGCAGGGTGCCGACCTCTCTGGAAAGACCATCGTCCTCTTCGGCTGTGGCGACTGCGAGAGCTATGGTGACACCTTCGTCGGTGGTATCGGTGAGTTGTATAACGGCATCAAGTCGAGTGGTGCTCAGTTTGTAGGTGCTGTTGAAACAGACGGCTATACCTTTGATGACTCTGAGGCCGTTATTGACGGTAAGTTCATCGGTCTGCCCCTCGACGACGTGAATGAGGATGACAAGACCGACACGCGCATCGATGCGTGGATTGCCGAGATTTCTCCTAACCTCTAAAACATTCAGGCGTATGCAGCAGATGACGGAAAGGCTACGGATGGGCGACGAAACGTCGGGAATAAGCCAGACAGACCAGATGGCAGTATCCTCAGTGGATAAAGTGCTTGCAAACCATATCTATGAATATAAGAAAGGTGTGCGCAGGATGATACTCTTCACCTGCAACCGCCGTTTCGAGCAGATGGCCTGCCATCGTCTGTACCGCCAGTCAATAGACTACGTGGTGCAGCCTGCCGGCAAGGAGAACGTGAACGTCTATTTCGGTCGCCGCGAATGTCTCGACGCCATCCGCCTGTTCGTCACCCGTCCGCTCAACGAGTTGACACCCGAAGAAGACTTCATCCTCGGAGCCATGCTCGGCTACGACATCTGTGCCCAGTGCGAAAGATATTGTGAGCGTAAAGGTAAGTGTAAAAAATGCCAGCATGCACAATAGACCGAGTAGTGAAATGAATTGGTAGCAGAAGAACCAATTCGTTTTGTTTGCGAATTAAAAAGCGATTGACCAGCATACCAGTTTAAAAGAAAAAAATCCCGCATTTCCTACACCGTTCCTATCGGCTTAACTTCTTAACTACTTAACTTCAGAAAATGGAGTGAAAAATTTGTGATGAATGGAAAATTTGTTATCTTTGCAGGGTAGAATATATTACTATTGACTAAAACTAAAAAACAAACATATGAAAAATACCAAGTTAGGGACACTGATGTGCCTGCTGATATGCTTTTTTCAGCCGCTTGGCTCCTTTTTTTGTGTCTAAGGTCTAAGGTCTAAGGACTAAGGACTAAGGCTTTTTTGACCTTTGACCTTTGACTTTTGACCTTTGTCCTTCATCCATCAGCCTTCATACTTCAGTCTTTGACCTTTGACTTCAGGCGTTTCTTGATTTCTTTGGTGAAGAGGAAGGAGAGGTGCTCCGCAGGCACCACGGAAAGGTTGTCGCGACCGGGTTGTGTCTCGCTCTCACCTAAGTCGAAGAGGATGGATTCCTTATACAAGGCAACATCGCGCGGCAGCTTGGACATATCAATATAGTCGTGCTCGCCTACCTGGGCGAAATGTTCGACGAGTTCCTCGAAGACGATGCGGTAGTCATCATCGTAGGTTCCCCACACACGGCTCTGGTTGAAGATGTCCTTTTGGGTGAGGACGCGGCCGTTGACCAGGTCGTATGTGAAATACCGGCGTTTCGTTGACAGCACCCTACCCTCTCCGTTGCGCTCCTGCTTGTAGGCATAGAGTGACAAGAACTGATGGGGTGAATACCAGATTGCTTTGAGTTTGCAATCCTGGTAATAGCGATGGGCGGCCTCCATATCGGGCATCGAGTCAACGACGGCACCCATCGAAGCGGTGTAGGCGTTCAACGCGGAAACAAAATCGGTTGCTTCGGTTCCGAAAAAGAAGGTTGTCAGGTATTGCTGCAACGGCATCAGGTCGGCATCGCCAATCTTATCCGGCCAGTTAAGCTGGAGTTTCAGCACATGCACACTCGTATCGTTGCTGAACAGGCCACAGTCGTCAACGGTACGCATCCGCGTTTCATCGCTTGATGACTGCGCCACACAGGCTATATGGGTACAAGCCCACAGGCATACAGCACAAAAAAGTACTCTTCGCATGGGGTGACTATTGTTCTATCTTCTCCACCGTAGGAGCTGATGTCTTTGGTACTTCCACAGGTGTAACAGGAACGATTTCCTCAGCAGGAGCAGAGGTTGGATCGGCACTTTCGAGAATTTCACCACCCACGTCACCGTCAGGCCCAGACTTCTTCTCATCTGTTTTCTTCTCTTCTTTCTCTGTTTCTGTCGTCACATCCTTCTGCAGCGGCGCATCAGGGAAAAGATAGTCGCCCAATACATCCAGATTGTCATATTCAGGATTACTCGTTTGCGCCTCGCTCGAATCATCGACAACAACTTGCTTCTTGCCTTTTGCACCGCAATGAGCAAGCGTCAGCAAAATGATGACAACAAATACGCCACCAGCTATTTTAGCCAACGTACTATGCCAAAAACCATTCCATTTCATGCTTTCTGTTTTTAGTTCTGTCGGCAAAGTTAGTATAATTCGAAGACAATACAAAGAAAAAGATAGAAAAACTAAGTTTTCCTTTTGCATTTCATTCGTTTCTTCGTAACTTTGCACCATAATATGTCATACAACAAACTAATATAAACTAAAAACAAAAATGAAAACAAAACTACTTTTCCTGATGGCATGTTTATGCCTCAGCATCGCAACGACTGCAACTAACTACTATACCTCACCTGGTGCAAAAGGCGACGGTAAATCGATCAACACGCCAGGTGATCTCAACAACCTCGCTAAAAATCTGGCAAGTGGCGATTCACTCTTCTTGATGGACGGTGTGTATTACATTACGGAAACCGTGGACATCAAAAAAGGTCCTGGCACAGCCGACAAGATGACGTTCGTGGGTGCCTACAAAGATGCACATCCCATCATCGACGGCTACAAGATGGCCTATAGCAACAACAGCCAGTCAAATGGTCTTCGCACCCGTGTAGCCTATGTACACCTCTACGGCATCACCGTGCGCTATGCAGGTTTCAAGGGATTCCTCATCGGTGGCAGCTATAACAAGATAGAATACTGCACGTCACAGGCAAGTGTGGATTCCGGTTTTGGCGTGAAGGATGCTGATAACTGCACACTCATCAACTGTGATTCCTTCGACAGCTTCGACTATGAGCTGGGTGGTACTTCAAATCCGGACTTCGGCGGTAATGCCGACGGTTTCTGCGACAAACAGTTTACGGGCGGCGGCAACACTTATATCAACTGCCGTGCATGGAACAACAGCGATGACGGATGGGATCTCTACAAGCGTGGTACCACTTCGCCCATCGTCTTTATCAACTGCATCACCTACAACAACTCGCCGGAATACTACGACTTTACAGGCAATCCCCGTCTGGAAACCGACAAAGCGTGGTTTGACAGCGTGGAGGGCAAGACGATGACCACCTCAAAGAATCATACCGACACATGGTATCGTACACATTATTATAATAATGGTAACAAGAACGGCTTCAAGATCGGTGGTGCAGGCGTCGCTACCGATGTGACGATGTATCGCTGTCTGGCTGTTGCCAACACCGTCAAGGGCTTCGACCAGAACTATACGCAAGGCAATGTGAAGGTGTATAACTGTTCGGCCTACGACAACAAGAACAACTACCATTTCGGTTCGGCTGAGATGGCAAGTCTGGACATCCGCAACAGCATCAGCTATTACACGACACCAGGTGATCCTAATAAGGATGATGAGAAATTCAAGGATATCATAAAAACGGGCAACTACACCCACAGCAGCAACAGCTGGGATATGACAGGTATGCTCCCTACGGCTGCCGACTTCCTGAATCTTGACCCTGCGACCAGCACAGGAGCGCGCGATGACGAAGGTAACTTCAATGTTCCCACATTGTGTCTCGCTGCTGGCAGTAAATTCATCGATGCTGGTGAGGTGATCACAGGCTATACAGACTATGAGGGCAACAAGCCCGACCTTGGATGGAAAGAATATACAGGTGAGACACCGACAGCTATCATTGCTATCGATGCCAGCAACAAGTCTGTTCAGGGTATGCGCCGCCTGAACATCTACACCATCAACGGCAAGATGGTAGGTATGGCTGCTGACGGCAACATCAGCAACCTGGGTCTGAAGAGTGGCATCTATATCGTTCAGGACTTCGATACCAATAAGAGTGTGAAGGTCTATATTAAATAATTTAACTCCACAAAAACATGAAAAAATTGATTCTTTCTATGCTGATGCTGGCAACAGTTGTTGCTGCTCACGCACAAACAGTTAGTGAAGAATATGCTGCTGAGGTTCGCAAATCACTCCAGCTGCAGCACACGACAGAGACATTGGTTGAGACGATGCGCATGCAAATGCAGCAACTGGTTGACAACGGGACAATGACAGCAGAAAAAGTGACAGGTTTATGCACGGAAATAAGTGAAATCATGTTACCTGTATTGGAAAAGAGAATCACTGAGCTATACAGCCAGAACCTGACACTGGATGAGTTAAAACAGATGAATGCATACTTTTCAACGCCTTTAGGTCAGAAGAGTATTCAATTGGCCCCACAGTTTGCGTTAGAAGGAGCAAAGATAGCAGAGTCTCCAGAAATCCGAGAAAAGATAATGACCATTACGATGAAATACCTCAATCAATGACACGTATCATTCGCTTGATGGAAACAGCATCGACGAATCAATTTCTGAAAGAGAAAAACCTCACCACCTCAACAGAGGGAAGTATAACCGTCATCGTTGCAGACTACCAGACGGCAGGCAAGGGACAAGGGACCAACACCTGGGAGAGCGAGAGCGGAAAGAACCTGCTGTTCTCCATCCTCGTACACCCCACCACGCTGCCCATCGAACGACAGTATATCCTGTCTGAGGCGGCAGCGCTGAGTTATAAAGAGGTGTTAGACGCCTATACTGAAGACATCAGCGTGAAATGGCCCAACGATATCTACTGGCAAGACCGTAAGATTAGCGGAACACTCATCGAGACCTCCCTGTCGAAAGGCGCTATCAAGGATTTCATCATCGGCACAGGTATCAACATTAACCAAAGGGAGTTCCATAGTGATGCACCTAATCCTGTATCGCTCTGTCAGATTACAGGACGCGAGACTCCGTTGGAAGAAGTGCTGAACAAGGTGGTAGAAAGCTTTGAGAAATACTACCAGATGGTGGTTGACGGAGCTTACGACACCATCAGCAAGCGCTACCACAACTCGCTCTATAGGAAAGAAGGACTTTTCCCTTATTGCGATCAGAATGGTAGGTTTACAGCAGAGATTGTCAGGGTGAAAGATGATGGTCATCTGGTACTCAAAGACAGTCAAGGCAACGCACGCGAATACGCATTCAAAGAAGTAGAATTTATCATCTGAGCAATCAGAGCAATCCGAGTAATCAGAATAAAATATTATGGCAAGATTTAAAAGAATTCTATTAAAACTCAGCGGTGAGAGTCTGATGGGAAACCAAGGCTACGGCATCGACGCTGAAAGACTGAGCGACTACGCTCGTCAGATCAAGGAAGTACACGAGATGGGTGTTCAGATCGGCATCGTCATCGGTGGCGGCAACATCTTCCGTGGACTCAGTGGTTCACAGAAAGGTTTCGACCGTGTGAAAGGTGACCAGATGGGTATGTGCGCAACGGTTATCAATTCGCTGGCGCTGAGCAGTGCGCTGGGAGCTATTGGCGTAAAGAACAAGGTGCTCACAGCCATCCGCATGGAGCCTATCGGCGAGTTCTATACGAAATGGAAGGCTATTGCGGCGATGGAAGCCGGCTACGTGTGCATCTTCTCTGCTGGAACAGGCTCGCCCTACTTCACCACCGACACAGGTTCGTCGCTTCGCGGCATTGAGATTGAGGCAGACGTTATGTTAAAAGGTACGCGCGTAGATGGTGTCTATACTGCCGACCCAGAGAAAGACCCTACGGCTACGAAGTTCGATGCCATTACCTATAAAGAGGTACTCGCAAGAGGTCTGAAGGTAATGGACCTGACAGCTATCTGCATGTGTCAGGACAATAACCTGCCCATCTATGTTTTCAACATGGATATCGTAGGAAACCTGAAGAAAGTGATGGACGGAGAGGAGATTGGCACGTTAGTGCATAACTAATTACTCTTCAAAATCCACATATTCCCCTTCGTCGTCTGGAATAATTTGTTGTTTCGCCTGTTCTGGTGTACGACGATCGTAAATGATATTTCCGTCAGCATTGCGATGCGGTTTGCTTTTCGTATGCTGGCGGAATTGTTTTGTTGCCTTCCGCACCTGCCAATAGAACGTCCATACCATCCAAAGGATGGCAACAAGACCGACGATAAAAATAAAAAGGATAAATTTAAGCAGGAACATGATTATTTCTTGTTTCTGAAGTCAATGATGACGGACAGCAGCACATACCATGCGATGATGATGGCAATGCCGCTGACACGGAAGAACAGCAGCAAAGGAATACAACTCAACACGAAGATGTATTTCACTTCATTGTCCTTCCATCCCCACTGTTTGAACTTCAACGCAAACATCGGGATTTCGCTTACCAGCAGCCAGCAGCTCACACAAACACCTACCAACAGAACGAGCACCATCCACGGCCAATTGTCGAGCCATTTCTCACCTCCGACAATCAATGCACCCCAGAACAGGGCATTGGCCGGTGTCGGCAATCCGATGAACGAGGTTGTCTGACGCTCATCCAAATTGAATTTGGCCAGACGCAGCGCAGAGAAAGCTGCCATCACAAAGGCAAAGAACGGCACATATTCACGCATCGGTTCCAGGAAGGCAGGATATTCCAAGCGTCCCAACAGGGAGAAAACGATTGTTGAGGGGGCTACGCCGAACGTCACCACATCAGCCAATGAATCCAACTCCTTTCCGATGGGTGAGCTGACACCCAGCAAGCGGGCACTCATACCGTCAAAGAAGTCGAATACGGCTCCCACTACAATCCACAACAACGCCATCTGCATATTGCTGCAGAAAGCGAAATAGGTTGCAATACAGCCTGATATCAGGTTGCAACAAGTAATGGTGTTGGGGATATTGACTAAGCCCCCTAAGTTAGGGGGTTGGGGGTCTGAACATGCTTTGTTCATACTATTTTGTTTTGTTTAAGAAAGAGGCCTTCATTTGTTCAGACCCCTATGGTCCCCTAACTTAGGGGACTAATTCAGTTTGGCTATCACCGTCTGATCACCTGTGGTGCTCTGTCCCATCCTGACACATACCTCTGAGTCAAGAGGCAGGTACACATCCACACGCGAACCAAACTTGATGAATCCCAGATGCTCGTCGATATAGCAGTCTTCACTTTCCTTGGCATAGGTAACGATGCGACGCGCTACGGCACCTGCAATCTGACGACAGAGGATATCCGTTCCTTCCGGCGTGGTAATCAGCACATCGGCATGTTCATTCTCTTCGCTTGCCTTCGGAAGCCAAGCCTTGTGGTAGTTGCCGTTCTGGTGATGCACCAGTTTAACCTTCCCATCTACGGGGAACCAGTTGGCATGTACATTCCACAGACTCATAAAGATACTGATCATCAGTCGTTTGTCGTGGAAATATTTATTTTCTTCCACTTCCTCGATGACCACCACCTTACCGTCGGCAGGAGCAACCACGAGTTTTTCGGTATCCTCATCAGGATAATAACGGATGGGACAACGGAAGAAATTCACAACGATTCCATAAACCACACCGAAAACGACCGCAAAGATCCAGAATGGGATTTTCGTCTCAAAACCATACCATAAAAGCAGCGCCACCAACACGATGGCGATGGCACCGTACAGCAAAGTATTAGTTCCTTCACGATGAAGTCTGATTTTCTTCAGTTTCTTTATTCTCTTTCCCATGAGTGGTCTAATAGTGTTTTACCGATTGCAAAGGTACAAAATAATTCTTAACAACAAAAAAATAATATCAAATTTATTTTGTTTTGTCCTCGTTTTATACTACCTTTACCGCTCAAAATGCAAGAAATGGAAGATTTCATACACTTACACGTTCATACATACTATTCCATCCTCGATGGTCAGTCGCCTGTCAAAGCTTTGGTTGACAAAGCAATAGCCGACGGTCAGCGCGGTATGGCTATCACCGACCACGGTGTGATGTTTGGCGTCAAAGAACTTTTCGATATCGTCAACAGCACCAACAAGAAACTGAAGAAAGAGGGCAAGGAACCCTTCAAGCCCATCTTCGGTTGCGAAATGTATGTGGCCCGCAACGGTGACAAGATGCGGAAGAAAGACAAGAGCGATATCGGCGGCAACCACCTTATTGTATTAGCGAAGAACAAAACGGGCTACCACAATCTGGTGAAACTGGTCAGCCGTTCGTGGACTGACGGTTTCTATATGCGTCCACGTACTGATCATGCCGACTTGGAGAAATACCACGAGGGATTGATTATCTGTTCTGCCTGTATTGCTGGCGAGGTTCCCAATAAGATTATCGATGGTGATATTGAGGGTGCACGCCAAACCATTGAGTGGTACCAGCGTGTCTTTGGCGACGACTATTATCTGGAGCTGCAACGCCATGAGGTGACCGACCCCACCATCCGTGCCAACCGTGAGACCTTCCCCTTGCAGCAGAAAGCCAACAAGGTACTCATCGAGCTGGCTCACGAATACGGCATCAAGCTTATCTGCACCAACGACAGTCACTTTGTCAACAAAGAGAATGCAGAGGCTCACGACCACTTGCTGTGTCTGGCGACAGGCAAAGACCTCGATGACCCGTCGCGTATGCTCTATTCCAAGCAGGAATGGTTCAAGACCAAGCAGGAGATGAACGAAATCTTCGCTGATGTGCCTGAAGCACTGTCGAACACGCTGGAGATTCTCGACAAAGTGGAAACCTACAGCATTGACAGCGACCCCATCATGCCTTTCTTCCCGATTCCTGAATCATTTGGAACCGAAGAGCAGTGGAGACAGAAATTCTCACAGGAAGACCTGTTCAAGGAGTTTACCAGCGATGAGAATGGTGAAAACCAACTGCCTCGCGAGGAAGGAGAGAAGAAAATCAACCATCTGGGTGGGTACGAGAAACTGTATCGCATCAAGTTCGAGGCCGACTATTTGACAGAACTCGCCTATCAGGGAGCCAGGAAATTATACGGTGAACCGTTAGGTAAAGAAGTCGATGACCGCATCCGTTTCGAGCTGCATATCATGAAGACGATGGGTTTCCCCGGCTACTTCCTCATCGTGTCAGACTTCATCAAAGCTGCCAGAGAAGAGCTGGGTGTGATGGTGGGACCAGGTCGTGGCTCTGCCGCAGGATCGGTGGTCGCCTACTGTCTGGGCATCACCAAGATAGACCCGTTGAAATACGATTTGCTGTTTGAGCGTTTCCTCAACCCAGACCGTATCTCACTTCCTGATATCGATACCGACTTTGATGACGACGGACGTGGACGCGTACTGCAATGGGTGATGGATAAATACGGACACGAGAACTGTGCCCACATCATCACCTATGCAACGATGGCGACGAAGAACTCCATCAAAGACGTGGCTCGTGTGGAGAAACTGCCGTTGGATGTATCGAACGCATTGTGCAAGGCCATTCCTGACCGTCTGCCTGACGGGATGAAGATGAACCTGAGCAATGCCATCAAGTGTACACCAGAGTTGCAGGATGCAGAGGTATCAGAAGACCTGCGCGAGCGCAACACCATTAAATATGCGAAGATGCTGGAGGGTACGGTTCGCGGAACAGGTATCCATGCCTGCGGATTCATCATCTGCCGCGACCCTATCAGCGAGTGGGTTCCTGTGTCAACAGCTGAAGACCCGGACTTCAAGGGTGTGAAAGTACCAGTTACCCAATATGACGGCCATGTGATTGAGTCAACGGGCCTCATCAAGATGGACTTCTTGGGACTGAAGACGCTGTCGGAGTTGAAGGAGGCTGTTGCCAACGTGAAGATTTCATACGGTATCGAAGTTGATTTGGACAACATCCCCATCGACGACGAGCTTACTTACGAGCTATATCAGAAGGGACAGACTATCGGCACGTTCCAGTTTGAGTCGCCTGGTATGCAGAAATACCTGCGTGAGCTGCATCCCACCGTCTTTGAGGACTTGATTGCGATGAATGCGCTGTATCGTCCAGGACCGATGGATTATATCCCAGACTTCATCAAGCGTAAGCACGATCCGTCACTCGTACAGTACGACATCCCCTGTATGGAGAAATACCTGAAAGACACCTATGGTATCACGGTCTATCAGGAGCAGGTGATGTTGCTGTCGCGCCAGTTGGCTGATTTCACGCGTGGCGAGAGTGATGCCTTGCGTAAGGCGATGGGTAAGAAGAAGAAGGACATCGTTGATGCCATGAAACCCAAATTCATCGAGGGTGGAAAGCACAACGGACACGACCCAAAGATTCTGGAGAAGATATGGGCCGACTGGGAGAAATTTGCATCCTACGCCTTCAACAAGTCGCATGCCACCTGCTATTCGTGGGTAGCCTACCAGACGGCTTACATGAAAGCCCACTACCCTGCTGAATATATGGCAGCCATCATGAGCCGACGGAAAGACCAGATTACGGAAATCACCAAGCTCATGGATGAATGCCGCTCACTGGGTATTGAGACATTGGGCCCCGATGTCAACGAGAGTCGTATCAAGTTTACAGCCAACAAACATGGCGGCATCCGTTTCGGACTCGCAGGTATCAAGGGTATGGGTGAAGGGCCAGCCAACGCCATCATCAGTGAACGTGAGAAGAACGGTCTCTATAAGGATATCTACGACTTTATCGAACGAGTTGATCTGACAAGCGTCAACAGAAAGGCGATGGAAAGTCTTGCCTACAGCGGCGGTTTCGACAGTTTCGGCATCATGCGCGAACAGTATTTCGCTGCCGACAACAAGGGTATCACCTTCTTGGATACACTTCTTCGCTACGGACAACTGTTCCAAGCAGAGAAAATGGAAGCACAGACCTCACTTTTTGGTGGCAGCAATGCCGTAGCCATCACGCGTCCTGTACCTCCGAAAGCAGCAAAATGGGCTACCATCGAAAAACTGAATAAGGAACGCGAACTGGTAGGTATCTATCTTTCTGCACATCCGCTTGACGAATACAGCGTCATCCTTCAGAAGATGTGCAACACCAAGTGTAAGGAAATACACCGTGAGGCCGACAAAGCAGAACTGGCCAAACGGGAGGAGATTACCTTTGGCGGCATCGTCACTTCTGTCATGGAACGATTCTCACAGAAAACAGGCAAACCATTTGGTATTGTCACCATCGAAGATTTTGACGGAACAGGCGAGATAGCTCTCTTCGGCGATGACTGGGCGAAATGGAGCGGCATCATCAAAAACAACAACTCCATCTTTATCACCGCCAAATGTACGCCACGGTTCCGAGACTCCAACATCTACGAGATGAAGGTTCAGAATGTAGAGTTCCTGTATGACGTCAAGGAAAAGCGACTACAGCGCATCACTATCTCCATACCAATGGAAGATATCGACGAAACACTCGTAAACGAATTGTCAAGTGTACTGGAAGGAAATCCTGGGACAACCCAGTTCTTTCTTAATCTCCGCACCGCTGACAACAACCACCTGCTGTTGCGTAGCCACATCAAAGGCATCAATGTCGATCATCATATCATCCAGTTTATAGAAAGCCATTCCATGATGGAGTATTCGATAAATTAAAAGTCTCAAATTTCGGGAGTAAAAGTGGTAGTAAAAGTGGTAGAAGTGCCTTGAGCATAGCGAAAAAATTCGCTTCGCTCATGGGAGTTAAAATGGACAATAGATTTTGTAACATGCGAAACTTTCGTCCTGCGCGTAGCGCATAACTCCCTAAGCCAAAGGCTTATAACTTCCTTTTTAACTCCAAATTTAACTTCAGAAACTAAAATTAAAAGTAATTATTAACCCTATAAAACAAACAGAAATGGAAGTACAAATCACAAGCGAGAATTTCGAGAGTTTGAAGAGTGGCTCACTGCCATTAGTAGTTGACTTTTGGGCACCCTGGTGTGGTCCCTGCCGTATGGTAGGTCCTATCATCGAAGAACTGGCTGCCGCCTATGACGGAAAAGTTGTCATCGGCAAATGCAATGTGGATGAAGAAGAGGAATTGGCAGCCGAGTTTGGCATCATGTCCATTCCTTCTATCCTGTTCTTCAAAGACGGCCAGCAGGTTGACAAGCACGTCGGTGCTGCCACCAAGAATCTTCTGGAAGACAAAATCAAGGCGCTGCTTTAAGGAGCCTACCCCAACCCCTCCCCAAAGGAGGGGCTTTTTTTTCTACCAATTTTCGAAACAACTAATACCCCTAAACGACTAAACGACCAGTCTCCTAAACGACTAAACCCTACATCACAGGATAATCATAACGGCGATGATCGTAACCGTTACGATTCATGTTGGGCATGTGGTCGAATTCCACTTGTATCTCCAAGAAGTTGTGGTTGCCCCATTCGTAACGTACACCGCCACCAATGCGATCCATCATGCGACGGCTCATACCATAGTAATCGCCAAAGCTGCCGTAACCTGGATAGCCCCATCCGTAGCCTGCATATCCATAATAGGGATAGCCGCCATAGGGATATCTGCCCCAATAGGGTGTATAGAGGTTGGCGTAGTTGTTGCTGGTGAATGCTTTCTGTACAAAGGCATAAGCACTCCAATGTTCATTGAACCGATAGCTGAACACGGCATTGATGCCTGCAGCGGTATAGTTGTCACCTCCCCAGATCATATTATTGAAGTAGCCGCCAACAGCTAAAGTTGCCTTCTTCGACAGGTTGGTGACGTACATGAGCGAGATGTCTTGCGTAAAACCTGCACCATTTCGTCCTCCGCCTCCGAAATTGGCAAAGACGGATGCGCCCAGATTCAGGTTCAGTCCCTTATGCAGTCGCCAGTCGCTCCCACCCCAGCCCCACGGCATATAGTAGTAGTCGTCTGTGCGTACTTGTCCGTTATCATCGATACGAGGCAGGTTTCGGTCTATCTGTTCCTGTTCCCTGTCGCGTTCTTCCTCAGCCATCATCCGTGCATATTCCTTTTCTTCCGCTGTGGCCACTCGTCTTCCACGCACCCCAGCAGGTTCTATAGGTTGAATGATATCGGTTGTCTGCAACGTGGTATCTTTCACCATATAGACATCGTCTTGTGCACTTGCTGCAGCACACAGTCCGATGAGGGCGGATATGAGGAAAAACTTTTTCATTTCACGTGCAAAGTTAGACGATGCTGATTTGTCAGCCAAAAGATTTAATCTTTATTTTTATTCTTTAAACATCTGTGG
>CADBAP010000044.1 GCA_902792685.1 uncultured Prevotellaceae bacterium | reverse complement strand
ACGACAAACCTCATCAACAAGCCTGCCAAGATAAATGAGACCCAAGAATTTAATGTGAAGTTGAATGGCTTGTATCTATACTATGACAAGACGAATTATGTCATCAAGACCAAAGCAAGCCCCAGCGATTCAGAACTGAGTTCACCGGAGTATCTTTGGAAACTGAGAAATCGCGATCCTTACGACATGCGAATTGATAATCTGGGAGCTAGAGAAGTTCTTCCTACTATAGGAAACCCAGTTGCTGGCCAGACGGAGACTGTCACAATATATGATGATAATGGCGTATTGGAAACACCTGCTCCGACACGACAAAAGGGTGCTTGGGTAATCATAGACGGCTCTCTGCCGACCACATCTGCAGGAACGGGTCTTTCTTTTACCACAGACAGAGACGCTGCCCAGCATTTCATTGCCAAGAGCAGCACTGCAACTGGTGTCTATGAAGTGATGGTGGCAACCGATGCTGTAGATGCCAGCACCACCTATTATAATATAGGTCGCCCGGAAGAAAATACGGTTAAGATCTATAACAACGCCACGTATGCCCATGGCAACGATGTATTGAAGTTCATTCTGAACCAGAATATTGATTATACCTACTATTTGATCGACAAAGCAAACCATAAATTGCTGAGAGTAAGTAACAAGACTCCGGAACTTGCACTACCGGCAGAATTCCAGAGTCCGCTGGTGCGTCAATACCATTTCTACGATCAAGACAACATCATCCAAAATGGAGATGAATATACTGTTAGGACTTCCCCTACGGAGTTGTCTACTCCTACCGATCTGGAGGCTGACACCGAAACCAATGAACCCGTAGCCAGTACAGAGGGGGCTTATGATGCTGCAGATGCTAATCACAAACACGAAGCTGTTTCCCCAGGTCTCATCATGGACATGGCAAAGGAACTGACCACAGCAGGTAATCACTATTTTAAAGTAGGTAATGATTATTATGTTGTCAATGTTACCAAAGCCTGCTACCACGATATCTACGTCACCTATGACGTGAACGACTTGATAGGATTCAACAACACTGGTAAGGTGAACGACCATCCCTATCTGCTGAGGTTCCTTGATCCGCTTGCTGCCGGTTACTATCTGGAGGACGGTAACGACAAACTGACATCATCACAGATTCAAGCCATCTATCCCTACTGTAACGGTGACGGAAGCCTGAATATCTACGGTTCAGCGATGCGCGATGAGCAGATGAATGGTGGTTCCAGTACCCGTCCCCGTTGGGTGTGGTTCTTTGAGAGTGCCAACAACGATCCCTATCACGTAAAGATACACTCAAGAAGCACGATCTCCTTCAACAGCGTCAGCTATCCCACCTATCTGCAGACCTATGCCGTACATTTCAATCAGAGTGCTGCAAAAGTACAGACCGTTGTCACTGGTGGTATGCTGGCAGGTATTGCATCCGTCAATCCAACGGAATACATGATATTGGGTACAGAAGGAGCGTATAAGCTGCTGACCACCGAACCGATAGCTGCCGATTTGAATGGTGACGGAAACACCACTGATGCTGGCGAAAACGAACGCAGATTTGTTACTTCCTTCGAACAGTATTGGAAGACCTACAACATGGTGAAGCTGCATATACTGGGCGTTTCATCCAGCACCGATGAATACAGTAATGACGAATCGACGTGGGTGGTACCAGCAGCTCAAAGAACGACTTTGAATACAAAACTGGAGGAAAAAGGTATCGGTAGTGGTAACTGGCACAGTTATGACGTTATTGCCAATGCTACCCGTTGGAACGGATACAACGACAAGTCGAGCGGCCACGAGAAGAAAGTCGTAGAGAAATTGGAACACTGGTTCCAAACCTTTGATATGGGTAACGGTACCTTCAATGTCGAGAGTGCCGACATTCCACCCGTACTCGTGCTCCTCGACCAGCACGGCTGGGAGATTATGCGTAAACCGCTTCCCGTCACCAACTATCCCGAAGGCGATGAAGAGCTGGAGGCTCTGAGGGTTTACGATAGCCCGTTAGTGGACAAATACTATTTCTACAGCAATGCCACGAAAGCGACAGGATGCCACAAATACACGCTCCGTTTGGATGACAAAGGAAAGGAGCGCGACCAAATCAAGGTGAATGGCGAGCACTACAGCTCGACTTCATTAGGTGACCTGCCGCCAGCTTCAGCCTCTGGTGTGAAGAGCAGCGGTGTGCTGAACGACCAGTTTGTCATCTATACCGTAAAAGAGGAGTATGCAGACAACTACGACTACAATCTGGATTATACGGAAACCAAAGACGGTGACAAGGTTACAGGCTATACCATCACCTCCGAAAATGGAACATCCCAGCCATATTTTGTGATACAAAACGGCCGTTTCTATAAAGTGGAAAATGAGGTAGAAAAACCCAGTTATATCTCCAAACCTATCAGTGAGCATACCAACCCTGCTGGCGGCAATATCGATGATTTGATTGTTTCGCCCACAAACCATGCGTTGATCAATATTCTTGACGGCTCAGGGAATTTCATTGGCAACAACTTCTGGTATATCAAGCCGAACCTGAGGATTGACGAGGAGATGGGCATTAAATGGGGAACGGAAATATCAGGTTCAGAGCCTATGTCGCAAGCAGGCACCCAGGTGGCCTACAAGAACAAGAGCGGTTTCGATCCCTATAACATGCAGTTGCAGCTGGTGAACAAAACCGACGGAACACCTGACGGCAGATACCTGACAACCCACATGACCTCCGCCAATAGAATCAACGGTGTTTTGGTGGCTGACTATACCGGAACCGATTATTATGGAAATGCAGGCTCTACGATGGTTACTCTGCAACCAGCATTTAACAGTTATGACACCAGTATTGCCAAAGGCAGTGAGGGTTACGACCACACGAATTTGCAGATCTCCAACCAGACATTCATGGCGGTATCCGATGCCAACGGCAATATGCAGTTGATGCCACGCTTCGACCACAATAAGCGTTTGAACGTACCCAAAAATAAGATAAGTAATGAATTACTATGGTCCTCCACACTGGAAGACCCTGTCGATCACGCAAAAGCTACCATTGAGAACAACAACTCACAGGGGCCGCAGACCACATTCTTTGTTCGTCCGCAGCGTTTTATCTACCACATCATCGACAATAAAGGCCGAGAGGCGCTACGCTATACGCGAGGTGGTGATGACTACCCTGCCATCACCGAACACTTCAAAAGTCCGCTGGCAACCGACTTTACGTATTACAAAGCTTTGGCAGAAGCGGGCGCCCCAGCAGCGAGCACTGAACAAGCGTGGGGTGCGGCAGAAGGAGGGTTCAAGAGAACAGCGACTAACGCCGATATGTTGACCAGTCTGAAAAATTTGCTACCTAAGGCTGGCACCTATCAGTACAGAGTTGGAACTAGAGGTGCTTTTACATATTATAGTATTACTGTTACCAAAGGTCTCGATGAGCAGGAAATCACAGGTTCGTTTGCTGCAGAGAATATCAATGATGTTGACTGCGACATCTATGTCCGTTACAACTACGATGAAGATGCAGACCACGAAGCTGACCGCATCCTGGAGGGTAAATGGTTCACCGCCAAACTGGCCGATAAAGATTTGCAGGCTAATGGTACAATTGTTTTAGAGGATGATCCCGAAACGGGAGGAGTGGAAGAAATTCCTGGTACCGGTGTCAATCTATATGCTGGTAATGCCACTACTCTAGGCAATGATAATGATAAACCTACCACCGTTAACGCGAGTGCCAAGAAATGGCAATGGAAGTTCCGAACAGCGCCAGCTGATCCGTCTTCTGATTATTATGAACTTCCTGACCCCTATGCCATTCAGCTATTCAATCGTCAGTCCAATTACACGACAAACCCATCGTTGGATCCCAGTCCGATGGGTGTAGGCATCAAGGTGCCCAATGCCAATACCGGTGCCGATCGTTTCGCCCTGCTGTCCCACCCCAGTGGCGGCTATGCGCTGGTGGTTGCGAAAGAATACCCCAATTACGACTATACTTTCCTCAACGGTGCAAACATGACCACTCCAAGCACAACAGCTGCTACGACATATCCTGAAAACCGCCAGAAGCTAACAGTGGCAGACGCAACAGAATATGCAGCTTCAAGGGATGCGTTGACGGCAGATGGAGAGTATTACTATAGATATGGATCTGGCTCATACACCTATAAGAAAGTCGTTGTCCTTTCAGGTGTTAAAACAGAAACAAATAGTGATGCGAGCGAATGGAATGCTGGTGATACCTATCATTTCACCTATAAGAGCAATGCTATAAGCCCAGGTGCACAACTTCTTTTGGAAGACGATATTGTGTACAATTTCACCTATAACGTCATCACCAATGCCAACAAGCTCGCCATTACAGCTGAGCAAGGCAACGCAGAGGCCTTATCTCATGACTTCGATCCCTACCTGCCGGCAAGTGCCCAGACTCCTCTGCTGAATATGGATGATTATTTGTATTACGGTTTTGCTTCTCATCCAGGCGGGGATACTTATATCGTGATTCAGCCCACAAAACTATACACCCTCTACGGTCTCTACGACGATGTAGTGTATGTGCGCTACGATGCTTACGACATGGACAAGACGAACTTCAAGGTGCCCAATGACAAGGGTACGGAAGGTGGGCATGTGGCTCGCGGCTCAGAATCTAATGATGTGTCGATGAACATCAAAGGAGAAATACCTTACAACATCATCTGGTACAATGACAATATGATGCAGTCAACAGATGATACAACGATTAGCGATGGAGGAAGCAAAAGCCTTTCTGGTACTGCAGACTACGTCTGGTATTTCACAGGCAACGACCCCTATGCACTTAAAATCAAGCATAAGGGTGGTAATTATGTGAACGGCACAACCTCATTGGTTGCAGAGGCAAGTGCACAAGACTTCATGCTGCTGAAGAAGGATGGATATGACTACGGAATCTTGCAAGTCACAGGAACAACAGGTGCTAATACCGGCAAGAAACTGACGGGCTTTGGCGGAGCATTGACAGCAGATGCCAGCACCGCCCCCACGAAGTTTATCATCTTCGGTCTATCCGTGCACGACCTGATTTATCATTTGGTGATTGCAAAGACTTGTACGAAAGAAGAGGAAGATGATGAAGACTTAGACCGTAGTAAATATGTGGATATTCCATATCGTGATGGTGACGAAGACGATTATACAGTATCTTATGAGTGGCAAGGTAATGAAAAAAAACGTATTTTTGGTTCTACCCAGCGCAACCTGACTGCAGTAAATGAAGGTGAAGGAACCCATATTGCTGGTGAGAAATATCAGGTAGGCGAAACAATCTCTTGGGGTGGTGCCGACCATACCTATAGCCACCATGCTGGAGTTGTCAGTATCGGCGACGATTTGCGGGTACCCAACATCTTCTATCGCCCCAACTGTACCTTCGATTTTTATATCGAGGGCATCTATGGTGAAGACGGCACAACGGCAGATACGTACTTGAACAACAGGTTCAAGGGCTTGAAACTTGACAAACTAATGTCGGCCTCCGAACTGATTGGTAAAACGGTGGTAGTTAATATTGTTTATGCGTTCGATAAGGAATTGGCTACGAACAACGGTTTGGACTTCGTGAGAAGCCTTGATCAGAATCTGTGGTACACCTTCGAAACCCAGAGTGGAGTAACGCCCTATTTGGCTCACTATACCAACGCCTGGGGACTGCAGGCGATGGCAGGAAGTGAAACCCACTATACCAACGACTATCTATGGACTCCATTGGGCGATGTCTATGGCTTCAAGATGTACAACCGCTATATGAATAAGACGAGCGGAAACCAAAACAATGTGATAACCATGGACAATATTGCCGAAAACGAAAAATTGTATATGGCAATACCGGGAACGTCAAAGAAAAAGGATAGTGAAGAAGATGTAATACCAGCAGATTACGGCATCTTCGAACTGCTTTCTGGTGATGCGGAAGGTTATTACCGCGTGCATCCTGTCGCTAATAATTCTGGTACGAGGTATTATGTCAAGAGAGATGGCTCTGACTATGCTGTCCTCAGCTCCACGCCAGTCGATTGGGTATTTGGTCTGAATTTGGACTTAATGAGACCCTACTATGACCGCGCCGGCTATGTGGGTGGACTGAATGCTGCAGGCAAGACGGCCTATGATAATGTCATTAAAGAGGAAAACTGGAAAATAATAGATCTTCAGAAGGTAGTCTATAACGATAATAACATCATACATTATGCTCCAGGCTACTACCGTCTCCATAATCAGCCTGGCGTGTCGAGTATCAGCCCTGTTCGATATGCCAGCGGTTATCTGCATGAGACTGAGAAGACGGCTGTTTCGGGTGGTATTCCAATGCACTTCTACAGCAAGGAAGGTGTCACGACAACCTTTGAAGGTGAAGGCGGTTTGGAATCTGGCTTCACGGAAACTCCTGATACACGAGGAGACATTCCTGTTCTCGCCACAGAGAATGACCCATCGACTATTTTCTATTTCGCTGGTAATGGGACAACTGAGAAAGATACATACGGAAATCCGACATCGACCATCCAGACGCAGGGACTCTATGTTGCTGCCAATGCAAATGGAGACGCAGCTAATGGTACAACGACCAGCAAACTGCAAAGAGCGGTGATGACGGATAATTCTACGAATGCCATCACCTTCTCCGTCATGGATATCGGTGGTGCTGTGCTGCTGATTCACGACGGTGCTGCGCCAGCAACAAGACGCTATCTCAACTTCGACCAGACGAATGCTTCAGACAAGTACGATTTGAAGTACTATCACGAATCTCCTGCTGACGATGCGAAATGGTGCTTGCAACCCGTGCAGAAGACAGCTACTGCAGGTAATGGCGAGAAGCCGCTGGAAATCAAGACCAACAACGGTGGCGACGGCTACTATTACGCCACATTCTATGCTCCATTCGATGTGCTGCTGCCTGCTGATGATGGTAGTAAAACCTACAATGCTTACGTCTGCAATGAGTGGCACGACGAGGGCGTCAATCCTGTTCTCGTACCAGAGAAAACTATAAATGAAACAACTTATGGAGAGGGCAAGTTCGTGCCGGCAAATACGCCTGTCATCATCCGCGTCAAGGACGAAAGCGGAAGCGTGAAGCTGACTTTGCCCAACAATTCACCTGCTCTTACACCTCTATCTTGCATTTTCAATGGTTCCTACTTAGAAGGACTGTTGCCAACGAATTACAAATACTATACGCTTGGAGTACCATTTACAAGTGAGGTAGAGGAAGATGCCACTCCTACAATAGAGGGTGATATTACAGCACCTTTCCCTGAATTTGCCAACAACGGTGTAGGTTTCTATATCAATGCCACACCAAATAAGGAGGTCAATGCCTTGGCGGCGAACTGGAAGAGAAACAACCGCTATGTGCTTCACAATAAGATTTATTATCGTGTAGCCACTGGATCCTCTGCCCGTCAAAACGATATGACAGGCATCGAATTCGTTCCTGTGCTCTTCGATGGTGAGGAGCTGCCAGATCCGAACTTCCAGGAACAGGTGACACGCACCTACCCCACTGGCGTCTTCGACCTGCAAGGTCGAAAGGTAGCTACGGAGGAAGAGGTACAGGACGGTACGTGGCGCCAGCAACTTTCTCCAGGCATCTATATCGTAAATGGAAAGAAGGTTGCGATTAAATAGAAGCCCCCTCCAACCTCTCCCTGAGGGGGAGGCTTTGGTTTCTACGCCAGCTCTTTGGAAGAGCATAGCTATGACCTTGCAAAAGGATAGCTCTTACACGACAAAAGCATAGGTTTTACCACGCAAAACCTATGCTTTTGTTTTTTCCCTTTTTTACCTTTTACTTTTTTACCCTTTTTAAATATTTACCCTTTTTAAATATTTACCCTTTTACCTTTTTAATTTTTTACTTTTACTTCGCAACACCCCACCATTTTTAAGAAAAAACGTCCGGAATGCCTTTATACACTGGTGTTTGGGACTGGTGGGGTGTTGCGTAAAAACTCTTTGAAATTTCTATTCCGTCATATCTCCTTCAACATAGAGGCGCGTCATTTCCGTTTTCGCATTCGAGCGAACGGTGATGCTCTTCTTGAAGGTGCCAGGGAACTTACCCTTACCATTGTAGCTCACCTGAATTGTACCCTTCTGTCCTGGTGCGATAGGTTTCTTGTCGTAGGTAGGAATGGTACATCCGCAGCTTGCTACCACTTGATTGATCACCAGCGGAGCCTGTCCGACATTTGTAAAGGTGAACGTAGTCTTCTGCAATCCGTCTTTCTCTGAGAAGGTGCCGAAGTTATGGGTTACCTTGTCAAACTTAATCTCTGCCTGTTCTTGTGCCTGAGCAGTTGCCATCATGCTGAAAACCAGCAGTGTCATCATGAGAATCTTTTTCATTTTTTCGTTCTCCTATTCTTTAAGTTTTTCTTTGTTTCTTGTTTATCTCTGCAAAATTACAGATTTTCTTTGAAATTATGACGAAAAACTTTCATAAATGTTTAAAAACAATATAAAAAAAGGAAACCCGGCGTCTCGCGACAACCGGGCAAATGAAAGGAGGAGTGGTACCACCAGGAATCGAACCGGGGACACACGGATTTTCAGTCCGTTGCTCTACCAACTGAGCTATGGCACCAACAATGTTTTTGTTTGCGGGTGCAAAGGTAATCATTTAATTCATAATTCACAATGCATAATGCATAATTCTTTTCTCCTTTAACTTTTTTTTGCGTTTAATCTTTACGCTGCCAGATGCGGATGACTTTCCGACGGATGGCATACAGATTGAAGACGGTGACGATGAGCAGCAACAGGATGCCGACGATGATAGCGGGCAGCATATTTCCCTCCTCCATCTCCGGGTAGAAGGTGAAGATGACATCCATATAGTAGTTGCGTACCATCCACAGCAGCAGCCAGGCTATCAGGAGCACGGCTACATTCAACGCAAGGGTGAGCAGCTGATAGGGACGTGATACACGCGAAGGACTGTAGCCGATGAGCAACAGGTTTTCGAGTTTCGATGCATTCTTCTGTACCAACAGGTAGATGCTCAACATCAGGATATAGAAACTGAGCAGGGAGATGACGAGACCGATGCCCATCACCAGCATCACGATGAGGCGCAGGAAATAGGTGGTCTTCTCAGCATTCAGCTTATCGGTTTCTATCTCATAGCCCTTCTGGTCAACATACTTCGTGACAGCTTCGTCGGCAGGATTCTTCACTTCGACAATCAGACGGGTAGGATTCGACTGGTTGTTGGGAGCGAAATAGCCATTGCTCCAATCCATGAACGCCTTGGGAACAAGGATGGTGTTCAGACGGTTGGAGAAGCCGATGACACGTCCCGTAAAGTCTTCTTCATGTCCGTTGCCGTGAATAAAGAGCTTGAAGTCAATCATACCCACCAGTCCGTCGCTGATCTTCGGCAACGAACGACTCTGGGCAAAGCCGAAGTTATACATATTGATATAGGTACGCGGGAGGATGATAGGTACCTCATGACTGCCCTCCTCATACTTCCAGTCGGCCAACGGTGCATCGACAAACTCATCGGGCACACTCTCCAGGAAGATTTCGGAGTTGAGAACCTGCGTGCCGCTGACACCCATCGTGGCATAGACCTTGTATTCGTTCGAGGTGAAGGTGCCCAGACGACTGATAAACGGCTGCGCCTTTACATCGGCAGTTTCGGCAGACGTAAACGATGTGGAGCGACCGGAGATAGTACTGCCTGTACCGATGCGCTTACTGACGATGAGATAGTCGGCCTTCATAAACGAGTCTTCTGCCGTGAAGACGGGCAGCACATCCTGATAGAACTGAAAGCCGAACAGGACAATGAACATACCGAAGAGGTTGGCAAAGAAAAAGCCGATGAACTGCGGTACGCTGATATGTTGTCTAAGTAGTTTCCAAACGAGATTCATTGGGGAATTTGACGATTTGACAATTTGACGATTTGACGATTTTACAATTTGACGATTTGGTCATACTCCAGGTTCATGTGCTTACCAATACTGGTGACGATGACGCAGGCTCCCTGCGCTTTGACTTCCTGCATCATGATATCGCCCATGATTTGGGAATTGCTGTCGTCGAGGTGACTGATAGGCTCGTCGGCCAACAGGAAATCAAAGGGTTGCACCAATGCACGGATCATCGCCACACGCTGCTGCTGACCGAACGACATCCGACCGACCTTTGCATCGAGTTTATCGGCAATGCCCAATTGTTCAAACCACGCCACAATCTGTTCACGGGTCTTGAAACCAGTGAGGTTGTTCTTGATCTCCACATTCTCCAATGCCGTCAACTCCGGGAAGAGACGCAGTTCCTGAAAGAGGTGACTGATATGCTGCTTGCGCAAATCAACCCAGTCGGCCACCTTGAACGTCTTCGTGTCTTTTCCATCAAAGAGGATATCACCCGTATAGTCGTGGCGATAGCCTGTGACATAACTGCAGAACGTACTCTTTCCCTGACCGGAATCGGCCTCGACCAAATACGTCTTTCCTTTTTCAAACGTCAGCTCTTGCTTCCATACTTCTGACTGCAGGTCGTCGCGCTGTGCGAACACCTGCGGAAGCACCTGACGGAATGTTATTTCTTTCATTATTCTTATCTCCTTACTTCTATTCTCCTTACTCCTTATTCCCATACACCACATACTTCACGTCACCGAAGAGGGGCTTTAACAGCGAAGTGACGATAGCGATGACCTCTTTTTGGTCACCTTCAACAGAGGTGAGGTCAAAGAGGGCACACATCCGCTTCCCTTTCAACATCGTCTGCAACGATGCAGGCAACGGGGTTGTCGTAGCCGTCAGCTCACATTTCGCCAACTCTTCCCTACTCTCCTCATCCAGTTCCGGAGCTGTTGCCGAACGCTGGGCTGCCCATCTCATCTCCACATTCTCTTCGGAATATTGCGGCACAACAAAGACCAAGTCGCCATCGACACCTTCGATGAACTTGTCGATGTCAATCTTCACGCCGATACCTGCCAGCAAACCGCGCAACTGCTTGTCGGCTTTCATCATAGGCAGATACTTCTTGCCATCGACATTCATCAGCAGACTGAACAGCGCACCTTCTGGAATCTGGTTGAAGAAGGTGCCGTTGAGTGGCCGATAAACAGCAGCCGACGCCTGCAATGCCTTGTCGATGGTGGCATCAAACGAGAAGGTAGTGCCATCGATGAGCAGACAGCCGTCTTTGGCATGCATCTCTGCAGCGATGAGCACCTCACTGGGATCGGTGTCGGTAGGCGCACCCACCGTAAACAACGAGATGAACTTCTCTGGCAGCGCCTGTGCCTGAGCTACTATAGCCACTGCCGACGACATCTCACTGAGGCGGTCGAACATCGGTGTACCCTTGATGCCCTCATCGGCATCGAGGTATTTCACCATCTGACTCATCAGCTCTGTCTGTGCACTCGCCACAACAGGCCCCATCACCAGCAGGGCATCATCGGAAAAGGCTATCACCCACGACTGCTTCAAAACCGTAAACGATTTGCCACGACGCTTCTGAACAGGTTTGCAGACTCCTTCCTTCGACATCTTGTTGAGCCAATCGGTCAGGTCGTCATCATCGCTGACTTTCGCAGCAAGACCGAGATTGCCGTCAGGAGCCTCAAACAGATAGAGCTTCTCACTCAGGTCGATGCCACAGTCAGACACATCGGTCACCCGAAGCAACTGTTTCAGCACATCGGCACTGGTGGTCTTGCCCGTCTCCTCAGCACTCTTTGCCACATCGATGGATATCAATGCGGTGCTACCCTGCGGGATGGCATTCAGATAAGCATCCCCAGAACACGATGCCAGCAGCATCGCCATTGCTACACCTATTATATATATATACTGTTTCATCAACTATGAACTATGAACTATGAACTATGAATTATGAACTCTCATAACAAGGTTTCCCATCATGACAGCCGAGAGTCCTGCTGTTTCCGTACGCAGTCGGCTGGTGCCCAGCGTGACTGACTGATAACCTTTATCCAAAGCACGATGAACCTCATCGATAGAGAAGTCACCTTCCGGACCTACCAGAACGGTAATCTCCGCATCTTTCAAGGCCTCAGGCTGTGAGGTTTTCAAGGCATTCAGCTCCGTAAAGAAGTCCTTGCGTATCACCTCTTCATAACAGTGACAGATAAAGCCCTGACCAGCAGATCGGCGTTCGATAAACTCACGGAAAGGCATGAGGTCGTTGACGATGGGCTTCCACGCCTTCCGACTCTGCTTCACCGCCGACACCACGATTTTCTCCATGCGGTCGGCACGCAGATGACGACGTTCTGAGAACTGGCAGTCGAGGAAGGATATCTCGTCGAAGCCCACCTCGGTGGCCTTCTCCACCAGCCACTCCATACGACCGATATCCTTGGTGGGAGCTATCGCCAGATGGATACGGCCGTTCCACATACGTTGCTGCGGCAGCGTTTCCTTGATGGCATACATACAGTGTTTCGCTGATGCGAGGGTGACCTCAGCACGATAAAACGTACCCACACCATCCATCAGGAACAGCTCGTCGCCGCTCTTCAGACGCAAAACCCGTGTGGCATGCGAAGCCTCATCGTCGGGCAACGCTGTCAACTGGTCTGCTTGTGGAACATAAAAATACCTGACTTCTTTCATTGTTATCGCCTATACATCTTTCTATAGAGTTCTTAATGCTAATCACCTACCGTTGAACCGTCAACTCTTTTGCGGCTCATCTTTGAACACCACTCCCCTCGCCTTCCGGCGCTGTATCTCTTCATGCAAATGGGAGGCGAGTTCGTAGTTTTCGTCTTCAATAGCCTTGCTCAAGGCACTCTGCAACATACTGTTGCTGATGGAATTAACCGGAATCGTGATTCCTGGTGTGTCCGTTGTATAAGGAACACTCTGCCGCATCATCAGCCGTTCTTCAATATACAACGGACAGTGGCTGACAGATGCAAACAGGATGGCGTCGCTGGCCCGCATGGGTACCGTCTGCAACGTATCATTGTTGACAAGAGATGCCTGATACTGTCCGTCAACAATATCATGAATCAGCAGTTCGATGTTCAAGGTGGTCTGCTGAGAGATCACCTGTGCCATCACCTCCGGTAACATGTTTTTTGTGATCGGTGCCTTGCTCATGCGTAAGCCAAACTGGTATTCCATCTGCTTGTCACAGATGATCGACAACTGCCGGGTCTGTGCAACATCTGTTAATATAAGGAGTCCGAGATTGTCGTCACCGACAATCTCAGACACTCCGTTTAATACCAGTCTGATTTTATTCATTATTAAAATCCAAACTATTTCTTTTCCGGTTTGAAAACGAGGGCGAAGGTGATACCTACGACCAGTGCGAAGCCTGCAAAGATGAACCAGCAGGTCTGCCAGCCATTCTCCTCTATACCTACGAGGAAGTCACCCCTCCACTCACAATAACTATTGATGATTGCACCAGCAACAAGCGTACCGACAGTAGCACCGACACCATTGGTCATCATCATGAACAGTCCCTGCGCCGATGCCTTGATATTGGAATCGCATTCCTGATCGACAAAGATACCGCCCGACACATTGAAGAAGTCGAAGGCAACACCATAAACGATGCAGGAGAGGATGAAGAAGATAACGCCTGGCATCGCCGGATTACCAACACCGAAGAAGCCGAAGCGGAACACCCATGCGAAGAGCGACATCAGCATCACAATCTTGATACCGAAACGTTTCAGGAAGAACGGTATCAACAGGATGCAGCAAGCCTCACTGATCTGAGAGATGGAGGTCAGCATCGTCGCATTGTTGGCTGCAAAGGAGTCTGCATATTCAGGGATACCCTTGAAACTCGTCAGGAACGGACCGGCAAAACCGTTGGTTACCTGCAGACACATACCCAGCAAAGCAGAGAAGATGAAGAACAAAGCCATCTGACGACGCTTAAACAGTTTGAATGCATTCAGACCGAGCGTCTCTACCAGTGAAACCTTTCCTTCCTTCTTCACAATCTTTACCTGTGGCAAGGTGAAACAGTACAGGAACAATACCAGACTCAGCAAGCCCGATACCATAAACTGCAGATAGGTGTATTGGAACTTCAGGGGGTGAGGACCAAACGTCATCATAAAGGTGCCGTCCTGTGTCCATACAGAACAGTTTACAAACCACATCGTCGCAATGAAACCTACCGTTCCCAGCACACGGATCGGCGGGAAGTCCTTCACGGTGTCATAGCCGTTCTTCTTCAAGATATCGAAGGCAACGGTGTTTGTCAACGCGATGGTAGGCATATAGAAAGCTACACTCAGCGTATAAGACGCGATAAACAACGCCTTGTTCGGCAATTCATGTCCATGACCTGCTTCGAAGCCCATCCACCAGCAATACAGCATAAAGCCGCCGGCAAACAGGTGGCAGAGACCCAACAGGCGCTGTGGCTGGATGTACTTATCGGCCACAATACCCATGAGGGTTGGCATGAAAATACTGACTATACCTTGAATGGCATAGAACCAGGCGATCTTATCTCCCAATCCGGCTACTCCCAGATAATTACCCATACAGGTGAGGTAAGCTCCCCAAACAGCGAACTCCAAGAAGTTCATGATTGATAATCGTACTTTTAGATTCATGGTTAAATTATTTTATGGATTATTTAATTGATAGTTTGCGAATTGTTTATTTGGGACAAAGTTACAGTATTTTTTTGAGACAAAGAAAGAAATGAACAATTATTTTAGAATCGGGCAAAAAAAAATTGATTGTCTCACGACAATCAATCTTTATTAACCTTAATAATCTAATACCATGAAAAACACGATGCAAAGGTACAACTTTTGGATGTAAAACCAAGAAATTGTAAGCAGAACGTGTAAATTATAACATTAATTAAAAGTTTTTCCGTCCCATTTAAGAGAAATTTGCATCAATGCAGGTTGCATTTCTTTTTGTTCGTCTCTTGTGGCTATCGGAGAAGAACACTGAAGAATCAATCGCGGTTCTGCCGCATCAAGTATGGCGCGAACCATCAGACAGTCCTTCCAGATGGATACCAATTCCGCAAAACGGGATTCGCTCATCGCTTCCGGACGACAGAAAAAACGGTCCGGCTCTACCGGTTCGACAAAGGATTGGGCAAGTCTCTCCCACTTGGTGGTATAGAAAGCAATCTCACTTTCGGCCTGCGGAGCAAAAAAAGTGCGAACCACACACATCAATGTATCGGTAGCCGTGGGCAGCAGCCGTATCTGCATGGTAGAGGCATTGCTCAATAACACCGACATATAGTCGGAAGTCAGCAGGTCGATGCATGATGTCTCCTGCAACTTCCCAGCGACGCCTGAGCCATCATTCTGTTCCAGCACATCCAACATCGCAGAACGGTTAGAGGCATCCAGATACGGAATCACGGAATCGGGCATAGAAAGCCAGACGTCACGCAT
>CADBAP010000043.1 GCA_902792685.1 uncultured Prevotellaceae bacterium | reverse complement strand
CAATCGAATGGGAAACTAGCGGTGTAACATATAGTGAGTATTGTACCTCTGTGACCATTCCTGTAAGTATTGGTGCTGCTGGTTATGCTACATTCTCAAGTGCATATGCTACGGACTTTTCAGCTTACGATGCATTGAAGGTATATTACATCAATTCTACTTCTGGCAATATTGCAAAGACAACAGAAATCGAATCTAAGAAAGTGCCTGCTAACACGGGCGTCATCATGAAGGGTAATGCAGGAATTTATAACGCTGCCTGCATAGCAACTGCACCTGAAGTAATTGGCAACCTGCTTTTTGCTTGTGTAGATGGATATACGGCTGATTATGATAATGAAATCTATATTCTATCAAGCGGTACGAATGGTATTGGGTTCTATCCTATCGCTGCAAACACCACATTGGATGCAGGTAAGGCTTTTATCGGTGGAGGAGACGTTGGTGCAAAGTGTTTGACACTCTCCTTCGAAGATGGGGTAACGGATATTGCTAACGTTGACGTTAACGATAAATTTGACGACAATTCTTCGATATACAACCTTGCTGGTCAGAAGGTAGGAAAAAAATATAAGGGAATTGTCATCGTAAACGGCAAAAAGTATATGCAAAAATAATTTGAAGAAAGGGATTTCATCATGACAAGTACGTATATAAAGCCAGAAACAAAGACCACCAAGATGGAACAGCAGAGACACATCATGGCTGGTAGTGATTTGAATATCAATTCTGGCAGTGAACCTATCAATGGTAATCAAGGACTCGCAAGATACTTCGACTTCTTCTCATTTGAAGAGGAAGAAGTTCCTAAATCACATGACAACAACGATAATGAGTGGGAAGAATGGGAAGAGGAAGAGATTTAAAGAGCTGGCGCTCGATGCGCCGCTCTTTAATAATGCTTAATTCTTAATTATTAATTATTGCCGATTGATATACCTCGGTATTTTGCCACCACGGGCATTGAAGAGGAGGGGTTCGAGGCTGTAGGTGAAGACGGCTGCGGGACAACCGTTTTGACGGAAATAAACCTGAAGCTGCGCTGCTAAAGAACCTAACACCTGATGCGGATCGGCATCGGGGGCACAGACACCGCGTACCTCCATCGTCTCTGGGGTGGTCTGGACAACCTGCCACTGCAACAAACCTTCCCATACTTCGGCCTTGGTGACAATAGATACCATCGTGAAGGTCTGACCGCAAAGGGTGAACGTCTCGAAGGTGCGGCCGGAGATTTCAAGGATAGGGAGGTTGAAGGTTGAGGGCTGAGGGTTGAGGGTTGAGGGAGACCCCTCCTGACCTTTGACCTTCGACCTTAGACCTTCGACCCTTGAGGGTGTGATGCGGACGCGGTCGTTGACGTAGTAGCGGATGATGGGCTGGACGTAGTTGGTGAGGTCGGTGATGTAAGCCCCCTCCTCCATCGGTTCGACGATGATCCAGTCGTCGTTGAGGTAGAGGTCGTGGGAACCGTGGGTCATCGCGATTTCACCGCCTTCGGTCATGCAGTAGTTGTTGAGCACGGGACACTGGAAGGCGGCGTGGATGCGGTCGTAGGCTTCCTTGGTGAGCAACTCGGCGGAGTTGGTGATGAGCTTCACGGGGATATCGAGGTGCCCATTCTCTTTTTCTACCGCCAACAGCAACAACGACGAGGCATAGCCGGATATCAGCTCTGGCTGGAAAGCATTGAGTTTTCTGACGGTTTCATCGATGTTTTCCAGTACGCTGATGACGAGGATATTGTCGGTAATCTGCGGATAACGGGCTATCATGCGCAGATAGGAGTTGTAGGAGGAGGCTGCGGGCGAGGTGTGGATGATGGATGCCACCTTGTGACGGGTGGGGTCGAGCAGCTCCGGATTATCGACAAAGAAGAGCCGCTGCGCCAACATGGCCTCGTGGATCTTGTTGTGGTAGTCGTCGCGCACCATCGGCAACGGCGTGCCTGTGGAACCGCTGGTACACAGGGCGGTGTATTTGCCGAGCAGCAGACTGGTGTCGCTGACAGGACGGTTGACGTACTGCATGACGCGGTCGAGGGTCAGCTCGCGGTCGGTGACCCAGTCGTTGTAGTGTTCCAACATCGTCGCCTTATCGGTAGGCGGCAGGTCGGCCAGCGTATAGTCGGCTGGCAGGTCGGCATACAGCTCTGCCAGATAGGGCGAATGGTTGCGTACGTAATCTACCAGCTCGTGCAAGCGTTGTTGCTGCAGCTCGTGACGTGCTGCCGGTGAGAGGGCGGCTCCCTCTGCTACTAGCCGCATGGCGGCTTCTTGGGAAATGGTTTTCATTGTTTTTGGTCGTTTGGGGTCGTCGTAATGCTTAATTCTCGAAGTAGCCGAAGCCACTGATGGCACTGAGGAACTGTTCGATGTAGTCCCAGGAGGTGGCGCTCCACTGGAAGCCCAGACGGTAGAGTACCTGCATGGTATAGACGTTCTGGCGCGCCACATCAGCGGTCTTCTGTCCACCCGTCATATTCTTATAGGCGAGCATACTGGCAAGCTGCTTGGCCTTCTGCGGGTCTTCCTCGGCCTGTTTGAGGGCAGCAGAGAACTCGCTGAGTTCGACGAAGCGGACTCCGTCGCCCACACACCGCAGTTCGCTCAGCACATCGCCCAACGGCACGCTGTGGTTATTGTAGGGATGGAACACGCAGCAGTCCTTCGGTGTCGTCGCCAACAGCACGATGGCCTTCGCCACCTCGTTGATGGGTGAGAACTCTACCTGACTGTCGCGCATCTCATGCGGACAGCAGCCTAACATATTATATACCTTGATGCGCCCCATGAACGAGTTGGTGGAGAAGTTGGCCTGGAACTCACCATCGGTAGAGCGCGCCGAGAGGTTGCCCACTCGCATAATCTTCGCATCGAGTCCGTGCAGGGCTACCGCATCGAGGACCAGTCGTTCGGCCATAAACTTCGAATAGATGTATTTGTTGCCGAGATACTGGCCGAGGTAGAGGGTTTGCTCGGTGAAGACAGAACCCCATCCCTCCAACCTCCCCCCTGAGGGGGAGGCTATGGGTGTTGGGAGATTGTTGACCCAGAGGCCGCGGGTAGAGGCGGTGGAGACTTGAATCAGTCTTGCACCCGTCTGGATACAGAACTCTACGCAGCGACGGGCACCACCGATATTCACATCTTCAATCTCTGTGCCTTCGGCGAAGTGCTTCACGATGGCGGCGCAGTTGAAAACAGTGACTATTGAAGACCCCCTCCGACTCCCCAAGGGGGAGAGACTGTTGATGGATGTGAGGTCGTCGGTGACATCGCCGAGGACGATGTGGATACGTTGACCGAAGAGTTCTTTGAAGGAATCAGAGAAATAATAGAAGAGGAGGGTACGCAGACGGCTCTCGGCATCTTCCTGCGACTTGCCGCGAACGAGGCAATAGATGTTGTCGGCCTCGCTGTCGATGAGTTCGCGCAGGATATGAATACCCAGATAGCCTGTGGCACCCGTCAGCAGCACATTGCCCAACGGCCGTCGGTCGCCCGCCCGGAACTGAGCAAGGGTGTTGCGCTGCAGCAGGTTGTTGATGGCGGTGTAGTCGAAGTCAGTGATGGGTGATGGGTGATGGGTGTTGGGTGATGAGGTATCCGCACCACTTTCGCCGGCATCGCCATTGATGAACTGTGCCAGTTGGCGAGGGGTAGGATGGTCGAAGACATCGCCGTAAGACACCTGAAGACCCGCCTTGTCGGTTTCGATGATGACACGCGTGACGACAAGCGAGGTGCCTCCGAGTTCGAAGAAGCTGTCGGTGGCACTGACGCGCTCCATATCGAGCACTTTGGCAAAGATGTCGGCAATGGTCTGTTCGGTATCGTTGGCAGGAGCCTCATACGCGCCGCCAGCAGCCAACTGCGGTTCCGGCAGCGATTTGATATCGGTCTTGCCATTCGGCGTGAGCGGCATCTTCTCCAACTGCAGATAAGCTGTCGGCACCATATATTTGGTGAGGGTCTTGCCCAATTCAGCCTTCAGCGCAGGAATATCCACTTCGTGGTCGGCGGTGAAATAAGCACAGAGGTGTTCGGTGTCTTTGATCTTACCAATCTTCACCACCACATTCTTGATGCCCTCTACGGCAGCCAGCGCAGCCTCAACCTCACCTAACTCGATGCGCAGACCGCGCAGTTTGATCTGGTTGTCGGTGCGGCCCAGCACGACCACATCGCCTTCAGGCGTCCAGCGGGCGTAGTCGCCGGAGCGATAGACGCGAACGGGGGGAGTTGCGACAGAGTCGCAACAGGCACGACCGGCGACTGAGTCGCAACAAACGGGACCAGCGGGGCTGTAATCGATGAAGCGTTCGGCAGTCATTTCCGGCAGGTCGTTGTAGCCCGATGCGACGCCCATACCACCGATATACAGTTCGCCAACGACACCTGGCGGCAGTTCGTTGCCGTCTTGGTCAACGATGAACTCGGTGACGTTGAGCAGCGGTCGGCCGATACTGATACGGTCGGTATGTGTGAGGTCCTTTGCATTCGATGAAACCGTGATTTCCGTCGGTCCGTAGGTGTTGAAAATCTGTGCCTCCGGTGCTGCGGTACGTAGTTTGTCGAGCAGTCCGTCGGCATATTTCTCACCACCGCACATCAGCACCTTACACTGACCGATAGCCTCCTGGAAGGCAGGCAGCTCCATATATTGAAGCATACGAGACGGTGTGGCGTTGAAGGCATCAGCACCCGTCTGTTTGAAGAGTTCAGCCAGAAGCATCGGATTGGTGGTCTGTTCCTCGTTGGCCAGTACCAGCGTCAGCCCATTGAAGAGCGCCGCACCAATCTCTTTCAGCGACATATCGAAAGAAACGGTAGTTACAGAGAGTAAGGTATGTGCCTTTGTTGCCAAAGCGTGAATATGACTGTTGGCCGGATGGTCGGTCAGATAGTTGGCGATACTCTCGTGGCGCAGCATCACACCCTTCGGCTTACCCGTAGAACCGGAGGTGTAGATGAGGTAGGCCAAAGAAGCCCCCTCCGACTCCCCCTTGAGGGGGAGAGGATGGTTGAGGGTTGAAGGACCGTTCAGCAAGGTTTCCACATCGATGGCGTTGGGGAAGTCGGAGATGCGGTCGGCTGTTGTGATGATGTAGGCAGCATGACTGTCGGTGAGGATGTGCTGGATGCGCTCTGTGGGATAATCCGGATCGCAAGGGATATAGGCACATCCCGCTTTCATCACGCCAAACATCGACAGGATGACACGGGAGGTACGCGGCAGGAGCAGTGCTACCCGACTGTGTGGAGCCACCCCGCGTTCGAGCAATCCGTTGGCAATCTGATTGGCCGCTTCGTTGAGTTCTGCGTAGGTGTATTCAGCATCACAGGCAATCAACGCCTTGTGGTCGGGACGCTCGGCAGCAAAACGCTCGATGCCGTCATAGAAGAAATGATAGCGCGGTTCGGCTGTAGCAACCGTACGGAACTGCTCCAGCTGCTTGGCGCGCTCGTCGTCGATGAGGCTGATGAGTTTGACGGGTGAGCCGTCAGACGCACCAACCATCTTATTGGCAACGATGACGATGCTGCGCGCCATTCCCTCCATCAGTTCACGACTGTAGAGCGCATCATTATAATAAAGGACGACGCTCGGCTGACCCTGATTCGGTTCGATATGAACAGAAAGTTTGAATTTGGCATTGTTCTCCAACATACCTTCCAAACCTTTGAGGCCGGGCACATCCATCTTGCCGATGACGCCCAACTGGTATTCATAGACGATTTGCGGTGCAAAACCATAGTCGGTGGCGATGCGGGCAAAAGGATATTTCTCGTGGTCGATGACACCACTGAACACTTCGGCACTCTGTCGGATAAACGCATCGACCGTCTGGTCGGCAATCGCAATACCCAGCGGAAGCGTATTGACAAACATACCAAAGCTTTCGGCGATGCGCACATCACTTCGTCCGTTGCTAATCGTAGAGAGGTAAACGTGGCGGTCGCCCGTGTAGCGTGCTACGGTATAGAAGGTGGCAGCCAGCATCACCGCAGCCGGCGTGATACCCAACTGTTGCGCATAACGGCTGACAGCCTCCATATCGAGCGGTGACACAGCGGTCTGCATCAGACCTTCTTCCTCCCTACCCTTCAAGTCGGCAGTGACCTCGCTGGCACTCTCGAAGTCGGAGAGCATCGAGGTGAAATACTGTCGGTTGGTCTCAAAGTCATCAGAAGCCTCAAAGCGTTTCTCCTCGGCCACGAAGTCGAAGTAGGTGTAGCGTTCCTGTTCAACGGGAGCACCGTTGAGCGCTTCGCCCAGCTGCTGGATGAAGATATCCATAGAGGCACCATCGAAGACCAGATGGTGGAAGTCTGTCAGCAGACAAACCGCCTCCGGTGTGGTGACGATGGCAAAGTGGCAGAGCGGTCCTGTAGCCAGATGGAAGGGGCGCACAAACTCCTTTTTGTAGGTGGCGAGTTCCTCTTCCGTCATCGTGAGTTGCTCAACAGGAATCTCGGTGTTCTCATCATAGACCTGCATCACGTCGTTCTCCTTCATCTCGAAGTGTGTATGCAAGGTAGGATGAGCCTCGACGATGCTCTTGACGGCAGCTTCGAGTTGAGCCGTATCGGTATCCTTGTCGAATCGCAATAGCGTAGGGATGTTATAGACCACCTCCGTAGGATGCTTCATGCACTCGTAGTACACACCCATCTGGGGGAAGGAGAGAGGGGAAGAGAAGACCCCCTCCGACTCCCCCTGAAGGGGGAGAGACTGGGTGATGGGTGATGGGTGTTGGGTGTTGGTAGTCATCCATTGCTGGAGGATCTGGTTTTCGAGCGTCTCGACAGAAGCGCCGCTGAGCAGCACCTTTGACTGGATTTCGATACCAAAACGTTTGTAGAGTTGGGTTGCCAGTTTGATGCTGAGGATAGACGTCAGGCCGAGCTGCACCAATGGTGTTGTCACACTGAACTTTTCGACACCGATTACCTTTGCTGCAATCGTCTGCAGCTCCTGTTCCAGCATGTTCAGCGGACGGTTGCTGTCGTCGGCATCGGCGAGACTGACCTCCGGTTTCGGCAAAGCCCGTTTGTCCACCTTCTGGTTCTGGTTCAACGGAATCGCCTCCAGTTGCATCGTGGCAGCAGGCAGCATATAAGGCGGTTTGCGTTCCAAGATGAAACTGTTGAGCGCAGGAATATCGACCGTCTGGTCACTGACGACGTATGCCGCGATAAACTTGCCGCCGCCCTCATTGTCGAAAGCCTGTACGGTGACATCCTTGATGCCCGGATATTCGCGAATCACACTCTCTACCTCTTTGAGTTCCACGCGGAAACCGCGAATCTTCACCTGCCCGTCGCGACGACCCACAAACTCCAGGTTGCCATCCGGCAGGTAGCGCACGATGTCGCCCGTACGGTAAACCTTCGACCATTGCTTTTCCCCGTGGGCAGCGACCGTTGGTTGACCTTCGACCCTTGACCTTTGACCTTCGACCTTAGACCTTTGACCTTCGACCTTAGACCTTTGACCTTCGACCTTAGACCTTTGACCCTTAAAAGGATTATCGATAAAGGCTTCGGCCGTTTTTTCCGGTCGGTTCAGATAGCCTCGTCCCACCTGTGGACCACTCACCCACAGTTCACCAAGCGCACCGATGGGTTGTCGGTTTCCGTTTGCATCAACAACATAGAGATGCATATTCTCCACCGCCTTGCCGATAGGAATGCGCTCCAACTTCTCTCTGACGAGATAAGACGTCACATAACAGATGCTCTCAGACGGGCCGTAGCCGTTGAAGAACAGATAAGGAGGAGGAGTGATATCAGCCAGTTTCTCGCCACCCGTACAGAATACCTTCAACGAGTGGTTGTCGATATCGTTGACAAACTGTCGGGCAACCTGCGTCGTCATAAAGGAATGGGTGATGCCGTTCTGTTCGAAATAGTCGTTCAGGGCAACCAAATCCAAACGCAAGTCTTCTGGGATGATATAGATCGCAGCGCCCACAGTGAGCGGCGGCCATATCTCCTGCAGACAAGCGTCGAATCCGTAGCTGGCATACGCTCCTACCCTACTGGTTGCATCTATCTGCTGGTTGTGACAATGCATGTGACAGAAGGCCACCATATTCCGGTGTTCCAACTGGCAACCCTTCGGAATGCCCGTAGAGCCGCTGGTGTAGATGAGGGTGAACAAAGACCCACCCCCAAACCCCTCCCTATAAGGGAGGGGAGTAGTTACTTCAGGCAATGAGGAGAGGTTGTCAAGGGTGAGGAGTAGTTTGGAACCGGCATCCTCCATCATAAACTTCTGACGTTCCTCTGGATAAGTGGGATCGATGGGCTGATAGGCACAGCCGGCTTTCAGTACACCCAGCGAGGCAATCACCATCCATTCGTTGCGTGGTATGAGGATAGACACCACATCTTCGCATCCCAGTCCTTTCGACACGAGATCGTTTGCCAACCGTTCAGAGATTTCATCCACCTCTTTATACGTATATACGTGGTCGTTGAAAACCACCGCGGTGTTGTCTGGTGTCTTCTCAACCTGTTGGCGGAACAGTGAGACAATGGTCTGCGTGTCGTCATAGGGCACATCCGTCTCGTTGAACGCATCCAGTTCTTGGAGTTGTTCCTGATTGAGGACGGTCACCTCCGACAGTTGCTCGACCATCAGCATCGAGCGCAGCACATTCGCATAACACTGCATCAGATTACCGATGAGGTTTTCGGAATATAAGTTCTGCTGATACTCCACATGCATCAGCAACCCTTCTGAGGTGGTATAGATTTCTACACTAATTGGACTACCCGTTGCATTCTTTTCCAACGGGACGACCTCATACGATTGGCCGCAGACGGTACCCAGCGTCAGGTAGTCGCCCTGATAGGCAAAGAGCACATCGCTGTTGATGCCTGTGGCAGCCGCCAACTCCGCAAACGAGTAGAGGTCGTTGTTCATCGCACCCAGCAACTGTTGTTTGACGGCCTGGAGGAAATCGCTGATACGCATATCCGCCGTCCACTGACAATAGACGGGCAACGTCTTCACCATCATATCCATCGTATGTTCCGTACGGATGCTGTTACGACCGTTATAGATGGTTGCAAAAAGTGCTTCCTGCTGGTTGGCATAGATTCCCAGCACCTTTCCGAATGCGGCAATCGCCAGGATGTTGGCTGTGATGCCTTGTCGGCGACAGAAGGCGTTGAGGGCTTGTGGACTGATGCTCAACGAAAGGTCTTTGGAGGCGAAAGAAGCCCCCTCCAACCTCCCCCCTGAGGGGGAGGCTTTAGATGTTGGGTGTTGGACATCAGGGATTGGTTTGCTGTCCACCTCCAATCCGCCGAATGTTTCTTCGTGCCAAGCTTTGGCTTCCTGATAGGAATCAGTCTGACGAAGGGCAGCCTCCTCCTGGGCTACATGATAACCCGTCCACTTCTCCGGTTCGATGGTTTCACCCTGATAGGCTTTGTCCACATCAGCCATGAAGATACGCATAGAGGTACCGTCATAGATGATATGGTGGAAGTCTGTAAACAGGTAGAGGTTGCTTTCTGTACGGATGATACGGATGCGGAAGAGCCGATCCTTCAAGAGGTCGAAGGGTTGTATGAGTTGTTTCTTCAGTGCTTCCAAATCATGCTCGCTCATCTGTTCGGTCGTCTGCTGATAAGCCTCATCGGAAGGCATCATCACAGGATTTCCGTCTTCATCCTCTACGATATGCGTCTGGATGAAACTGTGTGCCGCAACCGCCTGTTCGATGGCTCGTGCCAACTGTTGTTCATCGATGGAACCATCGATTTTCAACAGAATAGGGTTGTTGTATGCCGCTTCCCCGCGACGGGCCATACTCTCGGCATAGATGCCCATCTGAGTCTGGGAAAGGGGAACAGGATAGTTGAGGGTTAAGAGCTGAGGGTTGAGGCTTTCTGTACACAGTTCAGCAATATGGCGAGGAGTTTTACCTTTATAGACGATCTTTGAGGTGAGGTTCAGACGCTCGCAGACCTGCTGCAGGCGCATCACCTTGATACTGTCGCCACCCAACATAAAGAAATCGTCGTCGATACCTACTTGTTCCATACCGAACACCTCGGCGAAGGCGTCACAAAGTGCGCGCTCCACCTCATTCGTCGGAGCCACATAGTTGCTCTGGAGTTCGGAAGTGTCGGGCGGCAACAGAGCCTTGCGGTTCACCTTTCCGTTAGGCAGGAACGAGAAGCCGTCCACCTTGACAATATGCAAAGGAACCATATAAGGCGGCAGCTGTGCAGCCAACGTGTCGTGGATCTGTTCGGGGGTGATGTCGCCGTCGGTGGTATAGAAACCACACAGGAACTGACTGCCCGTCTTGCCGTCGAAACCTTTGACGATAGCCTGGCTTACACCCTCGATGCGCTTCATGGCATTCTCCACCTCACCTGGTTCCACACGCTGTCCGTTGATTTTTACCATCCAGTCCTTGCGGTTCACATACACCACATTGCCGTCAGGCAGCTGGCGCATGATATCGTTGGTGTGCAGCCATCCGTCCCGATAAAGCTGGGCGGTGCGCTCCGGGTCTTTGTAATAACCCTTACAGAAATGTCCTCTGACCACGAGTTCTCCCTCTTCACCGTCGGCAACAGGTTTCCCGTCATCATCCAACAGCATCCATTCTGTCGGCGAATCGGGTGCAGGACGACCCACAGGCGTTGACTCGTAAGGCTGATCCACCTTATAGACAAAGACCGCACCCATCGTTTCGGTCATACCGTAGTTGTTGAGAAGGGTATAACCGTCGCGTGAACACTGGTTGACGAGTTTCTCACTACCCGTATAAACCACTTGCAGCGATGCCGACCGGTTGTGGAAGTTGGCCAGTACAGCAGGACTGATAAAAGTATGCGTGATACCATAATGCTCAATGTAGTCTTCCAGTTTCTTGACATCGAAGCGCACATCACCCGTGAAGAAGTGTACCTGTCCGCCACCTTTCAATACAGGGATATTCGACATGCCGGCGATAAAATAGAACGGTGCCGATGTTCCCCAAACCATATCGGTGTGCTCCTCCTCTTCCAAACCTTTGTGAGCGTGATAATAGAGACTGTCAAAGGTGTGCAGGATACCTTTGGGTTCACCCGTAGAACCGCTGGTATAGATGAGCAAGGCATTCGTGTCGAGGTCTATCTGCTGCTCGTCATCGTGCAGCTCTTCACACGTAGCCGCCTCATCGAGGAACTGTTTGTCAATGATGAGCGGAGCCTCACAGTGCTCACGGATAAACTCCACGCGTCCTTCCGGGAAGGTGTCGCCCATCGGCACAATCGCGTGGCCCGCCATCCAGACACCCATCTCAGCGGCAAGATACTCCATACAGGTGGGCAGGAGAATCGGAATAAAACTATTGTCAGGCAACTTTCTGCTGACGAGTGCGCTGGCAATACGGCGCGTCAATACTCCTAACTCTTTATACGTAGTGATACGTCCTTCCTGGTCAACGACTGCAGGCAGGTCAGCAAAGTGTTCAAAGGCTGACCATAGCGGTTTTAGGTACTCGTTAGTTTTCATATGGCTCACGTTTTTTAGTTCTTGATGGTAAAGAAGACCATATTCTGGTCGTACATATATTTATAGTTGATCTGGGTGCTGCCTTTGACGAGACGCAAACCCAGATGGTCGGTGCTTTCAGGGAGTTCTGTGATGACTGGATTGAAAGGGCGCCCGTCGTCTTTCAACAAGACGGTCACCTGAGAGCCCAGGTACCTGATGTGAACATCGGCAAAATGTTTTTCGGGACTTTTCCTGATGGCATAGTTGACAATGTTATACAATAGTTCCTCGCAACAGAGTCTGACGCTGTAGTCAGCGGATTTCGTCAGTTGACACTCAGAAAGGAACGTACTGATATCGTTGAGCGCTTCAGCAACATCCTCGCGTGTAAGCCGTACTGAGAAGTTCAACACCTTGCCTTCGGTCGTACTGGGAATAAGCGTCACAGGGGCTGCTTCTGGTCGCTGACGACGTTTGTACCAGGCTACCAACAGCACGATCACCAACAGCACAATGGCCGAAGCAGGGAAACCCCACCACAGGTTTTCCGGACTAATCAGAGAGAAGATCCAGACAAACAGTACCATCACTACCAGTTGGGCGATGCTGAGTACCACACTCATGATGCGATAACCGATAATCTGATAGAGCACACGCAGGTTGGCAACGAGGGCATACGGTATCAGCATGATAGAGAACACACAGAGTGCCGTATTCAACTGTGAACCCACATCGATGGCGCTACTGCCAAACATCCTGCCAAAGGCTTCCGGCATCATCATCACAAAGAGCATGAACGCCAGCAGCACACCACAGATATAGGTCATCACCCGTCGGAAGAGGATTGATAATCCGGGCATATCGCGCTCGCCGGCCAACAGACCGCCAATAGAAAAGAGGCTGCTGCCGATACCCGCCATTACCATTTGGGAAATCAGGAACAGTTGCAGACATACCGACCAGACATACATTCCGTCGGCGCCTTTGGCATGCAGCACAATGCTGTTGAAACAATAAACCGACAGTCCCAACAGCAAACTGTTGATGCACATCGGGAAACCCTCTTTGATAATGGAGCTTTGCTCCTTGAGAATGGGAACAAATACCAGATGAAGCGAGTGATGCGGGCCGCGGAAATGCAGCAGACAGATGCCCAAAGCCATCAAATAACTGATGATGGTTGCCCACGCAGAACCGGCAATACCCATATCGAAGTACTTGATGAACACGATATCGAACACAAAATTCAGGACGGTGCTGACCATCACCGCTACGGAAACCAGACGCGGGTTGCCGTCGGTCTTGACAAAGTTCTGCATCGTAAACCCGACCAGCGAGAAAGAGATGCCCAGAACGATGGGTCTGAGGAAATCCAATGTCAACGGATAGATACGACTATCGACCGGACAGATGAAACTGGTGATTTGTTCTGCCATACAGAAACCCACTACCGACAGCACAATACCAATGCATAGCGTTGCTGCGATCGCGGCGGTAAACACGCGGTTGGCGGTTGCCAAATCACGCTGCCCCATCGCCTTGGCTGCAACGATAGAACCTCCGACACCAAACAGGAATCCCAGACAGGTACACAGCGTCAGGACGGGTGAAACCAAGTTGACCGCAGAAATGGCATCCGGACCTATCAAGTGACTCACGACGATGGCATCCGTTGTTGTCGCCAACTGTTGTGCCAGCGCCGCAAGGATGGAAGCCCACATGAATGTGCGGAGTGCCCTCGATACCAGATAACCGTTTCTTTTTTCTGTCATGAGTTGTTTTCTGTCATTCGCTGTCTGCCCTTATCCCATCAGCGGATGGGTGAAAGGGTGAACGTAAATATTTTGTCACCATAGTGTATGCGATGCTGCTCACGCGGCGGTTCACCCCAGCTGTTGATTCCACCCACACCAGCATGTTCGCCGTCGATAAACAGATTGGTATATCGCGACTTCTTCAGTTCGGTGGGATGACGCTGGTCTTTCTGCTCCCCATCATCGAGTTCGTCCTGGTCGTAGTGAAGGGCAGAAGCATAGAAAGGCTCATCGCCGTAGGCACGGATAGACAGACCCTTGCCGTTTTCATCAACTTGTTTCCACCAACGGATATCGCTCTTCGTACCTGTTTCCTGTGGACGGATATAGGGATAGAACTGTTCATCGGCGGTTTGCCGGTAGATGCCTATCAACTGCGAATCATGACGGTCGATATAGTTTTCTATCGGGCCGCGACCATAATACTTGCTCTGATCCATATCGTAAGGCAACTGCATGACCATACCGAAGCGGAACAGGTCGGGGACGTCTTGGCGGGCGGAGGCTTTCAGCTCTTCACGTACCTGCAGACTGCCTGTATCGGTCAGCACATAGGTGAGCTTCAGCTGTGACCCTGTCTCGGGCATCTCATAACGGGCGACAACTTGCTGGTGGCTGCCACCGGCCTTCTCCAAATACAGCTCTGTCAGCTCGAGCTTCGGATGCTTCCACACGGCATTGGTCTTTTGCAGCCCTGCACCCATATCATTGTCGGTGGGTGCCCGCCAGAAGTTGGGTTGCAGCGTACCGCCGTTGCCCAGCAGCTGCTGGCCGTTGTACTCCCACGACTGCAGGAATCCGGTCTTCTTCGAGAAAACGAGCTTGTAGGCGGTCTCTTTTGCTGCCTCACCGCCACAGACGGTCAGCGTGCCTGCTGCCTCGTCGTCGCCTTCGTTGGTGCGCTGGCCTTTGAACAGGAGCTGCGGGCGTATCTTCTCCCTGATGGTGCCTAACGGCCTATACGGCAACTGGGCATAGGCGACGAGCTGTCCTTTCTCCATCAGCGGCTCTGCTTCTTTCAGCCGGAACTCGACATTCAGCAGCGGCTCGCCCTGAAGGGCATACAGCCCCATCGACAGGTCGATACTCTCTGACTGCTGCGGGGCGATGTCGAGGGTATCGACGACGCCTTGTGTCACAACGGCGCCGTCGCAGAGCAGCGTCCACTCCATACGGATATTGCTGAGGTCGCGGAAGAAGTTCTCGTTCCTCACGCGAACCAAGCCTCTGTTTGCATTCACCGACTCTACCCAGATATTCTGGTAGCAGTAGCCCACTTCATACATCTGCGGACTCGGCACGCGGTCGGGCGATACCAGTCCGTTGCAGTTGAAGTTGTTATCTGACGGATCGTAGTCGTTATAGTCGCCGCCGTAGGTGTATTCAATTATCGGATAAATGTCAGAGATCCCCTTTAACGATAGGTGTCGTTTGATTTGTGCAAGCTGCGAAGCCTGTTCTGCGGTCAGCGGCTTTCGGTGCAATCCCTGATCCACGAAGTCCCAGATGAATCCACCCTGATATTTCGGATATTTCCGAATCAGGTCCCAATAGTCTTTGAGACCACCCGACGAGTTACCCATCGCATGACTGTATTCACACTGGATGAGTGGGCGCTGGTCTTCCGGTGCCGATGAATTCGCATATTTTTCGCACTCCTCGTGACTCATATACATCGGACAGAAGATATCGGTGTTAGGGCCTTTGCGGGTAGGATGGAACTGTATCGGACGACTCTTGTCCTGCGAACGAATCCATTCGAAGGCTGCGGTGAAGTTCGGACCGTCAACAGTCTCGTTGCCCATACTCCACGTGATGATGCTGGGATGATTGAACTTCGAAGCCACATGATGCTGGTTGCGCTCCATAATCTGACGGGCAAACTGCGGCTTCTTTGCTTCCGATGTGTCTTTATAGCCGAAAGCATGACTCTCTACGTTGGCTTCGGAACAAACATACAAACCATATTTATCGCAGAGGTCGTACCACTGCGGATCGTTGGGATAATGGCTGGTACGCACTGCATTGATATTAAACTGTTTCATCAGTCGGATATCCTCTATCATGCGCTCACGGCTGACGTTGTAAGCACCATCAGGATCCATCTCATGGCGGTCAACACCTTTGATGAGGATGGGCTGACCATTAACCAACAGCTGATGGTCTTTGATTTCCACACGACGGAAACCCACTTTCTGTGGAATGACTTCCAACCCCTCCCTACCCTTCTTCACAGTGGTGACGAGGGTGTATAAATAAGGTGATTCGGCAGACCACTTGTTGCAATTGGGAAGTGTGAATTGAGAATTGAGAATTTGCT